>JALVQQ010000031.1 GCA_027025395.1 Deltaproteobacteria bacterium
TCATTACAACCTCGCAATCGATAATAATATGCTACCATATCTGCGACGGTTGCATCCATTGTTTTTCTCGCCGCTCCTCGATAAATTTCGACACAATTATCAAGTCCATGATCAGGACAACGAACTATCAGGTAGATATCAACATTATCCATGGTATTCCAACTGATTTGCACATGGTCGGGATACTCACCGTCACTTGCTGAAGGCGCGGGAGGGGTTGAAGGAATTGCCTCCGGATTACTGTCGCCTCTGCCAAAATCCTGGGTCCAGTATCGGCGGTAATGTGAATTTCCAACATATGCATAACCAATACCGATATCGTCAAAATTCTGGTTGAGTATATTATGCCGGTGGCCTGAACTTCCCATCCAGCCTCCATGATCATTTCGATGAGCCTGCCAGGCGTCCCAGTCATCGTCAGTCCAGTTCTTCCCGACCTCGTTCCAGGAGGCAAAGCCACCATTTCCTCTACTCTTATCAAAGTCACTTAACAGCGACAGTTCATCTGTTCCATACATAACCGCGCGGGCGTTATGCTGGCCGGCAGCGATGTTCTCTCCCACATGGTTCCAGTCATATCCCTGGGCGGTTATCCGTGCGGAAAATTTTGTCCCATCCTGACTGTCATGGCTGAAATAGTTGTTCGTTCCCATGTCCAGGGAATGGAGTCGGGCCGCCTCCTGCAGTTCACTGTTGGCCTTGAGCCATGACAGACCGTGATGGCTGCGCTGTATGTTGACCAGGTCAAGAACCTCCCTCTCCTGCACCTTCCACTGCTCAAAGGTCCGGGCAATTGCCGGTGCATAAAGGAAAAAAACAGCACCGAGAACAGAGCATAATATTACATGAAAGCCAAGCTTTTTCATAACACTCACAACTGTGTGATGACCAACTGAAAAAATTGAGAACAAAACAGATCTGCAAATAACATAATTATCCCGTCTGCAAATGTGGCTCCAATAAGGGGATCGGCTTGAAATAATTTCCGTTGAAGGATGATTATCCTCCTGAGTGACGCTCATGCATTGCAGGGAAAAATATTCGAAAAACAAAAAATGGCGATTTTTTTCAGTTGTCGAAGGGTTTCACCAAGAATGTGTTGGGGTCGGGTATCAGGCGAAGGCATTGAAGTGTCGTCAGTACTCTGTTTTATCCGAAAATCACCCACAGAGGACATGGCTGCCCATGCCGGAGTAGGAAATTTTCATCGTTCGTTGTGGCCGGCCAATATGGTCCAGCCATGCTGGTTTATCTGATATTGTTCACGGCTAAAGCCGTTCCTACCAAAACTGGCGTTTTTGATTTGCCTGCCCAGCCTTAGCATCCAATACACTGCAATATGTCACAAACAGGGGACTACAAAAAAGAAACTGCTGCTTACGATTTAGTAATCTGAAACGTATTATGTTTCGATGGTATATCATCCGGCAAGAGACCTATACCAACAAATAAGATCACCAGACATTCAAGCCCAAAGGGCAAATAGCCGAGATAGCCGAGGATTGGCATGGCAAAGACGTGGTAACGATCCACATAGGGGATGGAATACTGCCAGTGGGTCAGGCTTTTCCAGTTCCACATTTCCCAGAAAAAGCCACAGATCAGACCAGCCAGGGCCGACAGAAGCACCAGCCGAATATTTCGCCGTAACAACAAGGAAAAGAATGACGGCCTACCGAATGCTCCCTGCACACCGGCCATGATAAACAACGGGGCAATCCAGACAAAGGGAAAGAGTTGATCCGGTGCCATGGGCAGGGCCGCCAAAATAACCGCCATAGCAACAAGAATAAACCTGCCTGCCCATACTCCCGGGGAAAATCCGGAGACAGTGTCCGGAAGATAATGGTCGACAGAAGTAAAAAAAGTGGTCAGTAACTCCACTGTACTGAGTACTGCCGGCAGCACGGTTGAAAAACAGAGGGTGGCGTGCAGGACATAGGCAAAAGCACTGAAATCATCCACGCCCACATAATACCAGTTCTGAACAAACCGGTTCAGCCATTCAAAATACCACCAGAAAACCGCACTGACGGGAAAGAGAAGAAAAAATCGGCCTGGATGTCCAAGCAACAGGCATGTTCCGGAACGACTGAAAGTGACCCCGTTGACAGACAGAATATACCCCGCCCAGAGAGGGAAAAAAGTGTATGGCTGCAGAATCGAAAACCAGGCAAACCTGTTCCAGGCCAATACCCAGAAGCAGGTGCAAAGCAGCAAACCGCCCCACCCCCACCAGGGAAACGGACGTGCCGGACAGTCTCTTTTCAATGACAGGAAGCGGCAGGATACATATAGCAGACAGCCCATGGTCAACAGGAAAAACAACGCGCCTGCACCAAAAATCACCCTGTTA
>JALVQQ010000032.1:0-676 GCA_027025395.1 Deltaproteobacteria bacterium
TGTGTTTCATCAGCGTGACGATACAATAAGGGGCCACGTGTTTTGCAGCTTTCTGGCCCTTATGCTTCGAAAGGAGCTGCTCCGCCGTCTTGAGGAAGCAGGTCACGATCTTGAATGGTCAGATATTGTTCAGGATCTTGAAGCCCTTCAGCAGACAGTCATAGAAGAAAACGGGAAGCGTCTCGCAGTAAGGACAGAGTGTCAGGGTACCTGCGGCAAGGTATTTAAGGCAGTAAGAGTTGCAGTTCCACCTACAATTCGTGAAGTCCAGGCAGATGTATGAATTTTTCCATCAAGAGGTATGAGGTAGTGCCAAGGGATATAAGTCCGTCCTTATCCTATTGATTTTACATTATATTTTATTATCAACTGTCAAAGATGCGCTCAATAAATTCCTCAGGAGCTGGATGAATTACTACGGCCTGTCACAGCACTACAGGCCCATTCCAGGAATAGACCAGTGGATAAGGCGGCGGCTGAGGATGTGCTTCTGGAAGCAGTGGCGCAGGCCCCGTACCCGCATCCGTAACCTGTTGCGACTAGGAGCCTCAAAGCTCCATGCAATAGGACTGGTCTCAGCAGCAAGGGATACTGGCATCTGTCCAGGACCCTTGCCACTCAGTCCGGAATGACCAACCAACGGCTCAAGGAACTTGGCCTGGTGTCTGTCCGGGAT
>JALVQQ010000032.1:686-7244 GCA_027025395.1 Deltaproteobacteria bacterium
GTTCCACCTACAATTCGTGAAGTCCAAGCAGATGTATGAATTTTTCCATCAAGAGGTATGAGGTAGTGCCAAGGGATATAAGTGCGCCCTTATCCTATTGATTTTACATTATATTTTATTATCAACGTTCAAAGATGAGTCAAAGTGATAGCCATTCCTGGATGGACACTAACTCGGAAACATCAAAATTCCAATTCCAAGAGAAGCATTACATATTGACAGGTAGCCTTACCACGTTTCCGGCCTTGTTTTTGAAAAGTAGATATCCGTGCCTTGCGGCAAAAAAGAGCAGGTCTCTGGTAATTTCAACGTCTTTCCGGCAGTATTCTGCAATCAGATCCAGCTTCCCCTGCTTCCACCACTTCAGGGCCTGAAGCCCGTCAGCGCTTTTCCTGGCGTTAAGTGTGGTGGCTGCCAGACTGTTGAGTGAGAGACGGTATCCGAGACGCTGGTGAATCTTTTCCAGGAGGTCAAATGTGGGCAGCCGGTACAGATCAAGGTCTGTATATGGTTCCAGGACCCTGTAGTCAAATCGTTTGATGTTAAATCCAGCAACCAGGTCGGCCTTTTTGAGAATTTCGAAAAAATCATTGAGCTGGTGCTCGAAAAAGGTATGAAACATGCCATCTTCACAGGCGTACAGCACGGCGCAACTGACCTTCATGAGGTGTGCATTTTTCCACCCTCCTGTTTCAGCAGCGGAGCGTTGGGTCTCAACGTCAAAAACAACCAGCCTGGGCGGCAGGTGGATGGCTTTTGGGCCTGATTGTCTGTTGCGAAGGCGTGGCGCGCCGGAGACATCGTCAGGTTTCTTGCTGCTTAACTGGCAGGTGGCCCGGGCCTTTTGGCCATCGTTGTGATGGGAATGAGCCCCCATGGCCTGAGTGTCGGCAGCATTGTGGGTTCGGACTGTTTTTTCAAGCATGGCCCGTGCTATAAAGAGTGCTGCTTCCTTGTCTATGGGGCGGTTGCCCGAACCGCACTTTGGTGAATGCACACAGGAGGGGCAGCCGTTTTCACATTTGCAGCCGCTTATCACCGCTATGGCGCGTTTCATTATTTCACCGGCCTGCCTGAATGCCTGCCGGGAGAGACCAATGCCACCAGGCACTCCGTCGTAAACAAAGACCGCAGCCGTGGAGCATTGTGGATGTATTACAAACGATATGCCCCCCAGGTCATTTCTGTCTGTAAGAATGAAGAGGGGAAGAATCCCTATAATGGCGTGCTCAAGGGCATGAATGCCCCCCATGAGGTGCATCTGTTTTTTTTCCACAGTGGAGACAATGGACCTGGGGAGGGTAAACCAGAAACCTTCTGTTTCAAAAATGTGGGGCGGGAGATCCAGCTCCACCTTTCCGGCAAGTCGCTGTCCCCTTACCAACCGGCGTTCAAAGCCGGTAACCTGGTCCGTGACTTTTAACCTGCCCAGGAAGAATTCGGCGTTTCCAACACTTTTACGTCTCGAAATCTCGAGGATTTTCGTATCCTTACAGGCAGTAACCCTGGTAAAGTAGTTGACTTTTGCAGGGGTTACCACGGCGTGGCGTGTTTCAAGGTCAAGATTTTTTACAAGAAAGGTCTCCCCCCTGTGCATATAGATTGCCCCGGGATGAGTTTCACGCATTGCCCGAAAACTGTCAACCGAACCTATTATCTCGCCTGTTTCAGAAGAAATTATCTGGAATGATTTCCCTGTACCCCTGAGATTTACTTCACGGTGCGGATATCGGCGTGATGAAAAGAGTTCACTTCCGTCCGCGCTCGCCAGGAGCCTGCCCCTGTCTTCCAGCGCGTAAAGGGCGTTTTGCACGGATGGAAGCGTGGCCAACTCCTCATTTCTTTTTATTGGCAGTTCCGATGCGGCGCATATCAGGTGGCGGTCCATGATGGTGGAATTCAGGGGGTTTATGACAGCGGCCTCGGCCTTGCGGGTCATGAGTTCTGCTGGATGCTGGAGGAAATATCTGTCAAGCGCATCTTCCTGGGCTACCAGAATAACAGCGGACTCCCTCATGCTGCGGCCTACCCGTCCTCCCCTCTGCCAGGTTGACATTACGGTCCCGGGATAACCGACAAGGATGCAGAGATCAAGCGCGCCTATATCTATGCCAAGTTCAAGCGCGCTGGTGGAAATTACCGCAAGCAGGCTTCCGTCTGACATCCTGGCCTCTATTTCCCTGCGTTCTTCGGGAAGAAAGCCTGAACGGTATGCGCTGATTCTGTTGGCAAACCGTCTGGCTCGCTGAACAGTCCAGAGGTTTATCAGTTCTGTAAGTTTCCGGGACTGTGTATATACTATGGTCCTTAGGCCACGATGCAGCGCTGCGGTAAGGAGCTGAACAGCCATTTGAGGGGCCCCGTGTTCAGCCGGATCAACCATCAGGAAATGGCGTTTGCCGCAGGGGGCGCCGCTGCGGGTGATCGGCTCCACGTCAAGGCCTGAAAGTTCCGATGCTATCTCGGCCGGGTTGCTTACCGTGGCGGAACAGAAGATGAAAACCGGATCGGAACCGTGGCGCCTGCATATCCGCCGCAGCCTTCTGAATACCCATGCCATATGGGAGCCGAAAAGCCCCCTGTATGTATGCACTTCGTCAACAATCACAAAGTTGAGGTGTTGAAAAAAACTGCCCCAGGCGGTGTGATAGGGGAGTATGGAGAGGTGCAGCATGTCAGGATTTGTAAACAGGCACGCCGGCGGGGCATTGCGTATCTTTCTGCGCTGCCAACGGGTAGTGTCGCCGTCATATATTGAACAGCTTATCTCCCTGCCAGGTGCGGCGGCTTCTGCCATTTGCCTGAAAGTTGCAAGCTGGTCATTGGCCAGGGCCTTTAGGGGAAAAAGGTAAAGCGCCCTTGACACAGGTGCCTGAAGAATCCTCTCCAGAACCGGGATATTGTATATGAGGGTTTTGCCGCTGGCCGTAGATGTGGCCACCACAATATGCCTGCCCTGTCTTGCTGCATCAATGGCCGTTGCCTGGTGGCTGTACAGCGCCTTGATGCCGGTCCTGGAAAGGAAGCCGCGTATTTCGGGCATCAGTGGAATGGCGGGTTGCATTGTAACAGGCATTTTGGGGCCGGTTACGTGATGAAAAACAACATGCCTGCCGAGACGCGGCGCTGCCTTGAAAGCCTTTACATAGTCCCCAACCGGTGAATTTTTGTCAGGATCAGAGAGAATTTTGTCAGCTTTTTTTCTGTTATGCCCGGATTGTTTTATCATCTTGACGCCTAACAGAAACAACCATCAGGCCATAGTCAAGCCCAGGTCCAGTTTCCTGTATGCAAGGCATGTCAGGGTTGCAGGTATGTCCGGTACTGTAAGCAAGGAAAAAAGAAGCGCAGAACGAATGTCCTGCGCTTGGAGGAGGAGAAGGAGGAGAGATGTTAACATACGTTGTGCATGTTAAGCAAATTATGGCATTTAAGATGACATATGGCAGTATGGCACTATTTTTTTGAGCCTTGGAATAATTTCTTTCGTTTTCCGGCTTTTTCGCACTTTCTGCGGCAGTTGTTGCAAATTGCCGGCTCGGTTGGTCTTCTTGGATTTTTAAGGCAGTTCATTGTCAGCCTGTTCCCGATGGTTTCTGGTAAGATTTTTATTAGTTGTGTTAAATAATGAAGCAAAGACCGTGCCAATTTTTGTGACGGAAAATGAAATATGGAAGGATTTGGAATAAACGCAGCAGAAAGTGGCTGGGGCAGCAGAATCCCCCAGGTCAGGCCTTGTTTGCCTTGAGGAGCAGATCTGCTTCGCAGAGCGCCGCGTAA
Source organism: Deltaproteobacteria bacterium (assembly GCA_027025395.1). Taxonomy (GTDB): domain Bacteria; phylum Desulfobacterota; class Dissulfuribacteria; order Dissulfuribacterales; family QOAL01; genus S144-17. The sequence goes on from JALVQQ010000032.1 coordinate 4,467, forward strand.
GAGGTAATTTGTCTGTCAAGGGCCCGCACGTATGGGCAGTCGGTAACCGCAAGCAGTCTGTTCCGGAATGCCAGTTTTCCGCCCTGTTCAGGCTGCAGAATTGCGGAAAATATTTGCGGTTTCCTGCAGACCACCGGTCTTTTCGTGTAGATGGAGCAGGCGCCGGAAGAGGAGAGGGCCGGGCACCTGCTTCCCCTGGTCAGGATCATGCTCCAGCCGGTTTGCCATCTGTATATGGCTGGCCCTCTTTGAAAAAAGGGGGTTTTGTCCTGCAGGAGCGGATTGTCCGCGTAGGGGGTCGTTGCTCGCGTTTTTTCCGTGTCAATGATTTCGAGGTCAAATCTCTCTGTTTCCTCCGGGAACAGTGGTATCTCAAAGAATTCCTGGCTGGCGTCTTCCGAAGGGCCGGTGCAGCAGAGAGTGCATCCGCATGGGCCGCAAAGAGCAGAGTTTATTTCTTCCAGTTCCTGGTCAATGATGCGGTGTTTGGCCCTGGCGAGGGCGGCTTCAAACACATCCGCATCATTACCGGTTTCTGGCATTGTAACAGTTGCATCAGAGGTGTTAAGGCCAGGGGGATCAAGCAGGTGGGGCAGTGCTTCGCTTTGTTGGGCCGGAAGCGATGGTTCTTTTATTGTTTCAAAAATCTTAAGGTGCTTAATATTTGCCGTCAACGAATTGGCGGCGGCGTGATAGGTTATTGACGAAATCTCAAGCTCGTCAGGAAGGTCAGCGGCAAGTTCTTCAATGTGCTGGTAGGGGCCTGCCAAAAAGAGCATTACCGCCATGTTGCACAGTGGCCATGCCGGTTGTTCAAGCATGGCGGTTGCGCGCTGCCACGAGTCTGTCTGTGCGGCGTATGGAGGAAGAGTAGGCAGTTCCACGGTGACAGTTTGCTGTATGGGTATGCGTTGTGGATCAGGCGGGAAGATGCAGACCCAAGCCCGCCGGGGGCAAAGCGGCCGGCAACATGGCCTGGGCGTCTATCCGGTCAGGCCTTGTGCAATCTGTGAATGCTGGTGGCAGAACTGTTTTTCCGGCTGGAGTCAAGCAGTTGCCTGGCGGCTTCTGTTACAGCCGGAACATCAAGCCCGACCTCGTGCCTGAGATTTTCCTGGGAGCCCTGCTCCACAAATCTGTCAGGCAGCCCGAGCCGTTTAACCTGTACGCCTGTAATTCCAGCATCCGACAGGCATTCAAGCACGGCTGAACCAAAACCACCCGCAAGCGCATTTTCCTCAATGGTGATGAGTTTTCCGGTGCGTGTGGCCACGTCTGCAATCATTTGACTGTCAAGCGGTTTGACAAAACGCGCGTTTACAACCGTTGCCTTTATTCCCTGTTCCTTTTCAAGCTGTTCTGCGGCCATTAGCGCCGTCTGCACATGGTGGCCTATGGCTATAATGGCAACATCTTCTCCGTCGCTCAGGAGTTCGGCCCTGCCAATGGGAATCTCAGAGAACTGCCAGTCGAGCTTTACTCCAACCCCGGTGCCCCTTGGGTAACGTACCGCAACCGGGCCGTCATGCCTGATCCCGGTGTAGATCATGTGCTGCAGTTCGTTTTCATCCTTGGGCGCCATTATAACAAGATTGGGCACATTTCTGAGGAAAGACATGTCAAAGGCGCCGTGATGCGTTGGGCCGTCGTCACCTACCAGACCGCCCCTGTCCACAGCAAACAGCACCGGTTGGCCCGTAAGGCATACGTCGTGGATAATCTGGTCGTACGCCCTCTGCAAGAACGTGGAGTAGATGGCCACCACGGGCCTGAGGCCTTCAATGGCGAGTCCGGCGGCAAAGGTGACTGCGTGCTGTTCCGCAATGCCAACATCAAAAAAGCGTTCAGGGAAGTTTTTGTGAAATGCATCAAGGCCGGTACCCGAAGGCATCGCCGCAGTAATGGCCACAACCTTTGCATCATCCTGTGCTATGCGGGTGATGGTCTGGCTGAAAATCTGTGTATATGCAGGTGGCTTGGGCGTGCTTGAGGGCAGCGGTGCCCCTGTTTCAATGTCAAAAGGCCCTAATCCGTGGAACCTGGACGGATTTTTTTCCGCCGGTTCATACCCCTTGCCTTTCTTGGTCAGGACATGCACCAGCACCGGGCCCGGTATGTTCTGGACATTGTTTATGGTTTCGATCAATGCATCTATTTCATGTCCCGGAATGGGGCCAACATATTCAAACTGCAGCGCTTCAAAGAGCATCCCGGGGGTAAACAGGCTTTTAAGGGAATCTTCTCCGCGTTTCATGGCGGCCCAGATATTTTCGCCAATGTCCGTTTTCTTCAGGAAATTCTCCATTTCCCGCTTTATTTTGGTGGCAAGCCGGCTGGTCAGCTTCCTGCTCAGGAAAGATGAAAGGGCACCGACATTGGGGGAAATTGACATCTCATTGTCATTCAGGATGACAATCAGGTCTTTCCGTAGGCTGCCTGCATTGTTAAGGCCTTCAAATGCGAGGCCTGCGGTCATGGAACCGTCTCCTATTACCGCAATCACCTTCCCTTCCTTGCCCTGTATGTCGATTGCCGTGGTCATGCCCAGCGCGGCGGATATGGAGGTGCTGCTGTGTCCGGTGTCCAGTGCATCGTGGATGCTCTCCTTTATCTTGGGAAAGCCGCTTATGCCGTCCTGCTGCCTCAGTGTGTGAAATTGCTCCCTGCGTCCGGTGAGAAGCTTGTGCGCATAGGACTGATGTCCCACATCCCAGACAATTTTGTCCTTGGGGGTGTCGAAGACATAATGAAGCGCAATGGTAAGCTCCACCACGCTAA
>JALVQQ010000033.1 GCA_027025395.1 Deltaproteobacteria bacterium
CCACGGGCATTTCCGGGGCATGTTCCCTCACCCACTTTGCAAAATCTACTCCGTTTCCATCAGGAAGCACCACATCACTGAATACAAGCTGGATGTCTGAAGCGTTCGCCCCGAATTTCTGTTTTGCCTCTTCAATATTTTCTGCGCAGATAACGTCAAAACCGTATGTCTGGAGAATTTCCCTTGCGATGTTCCTCACCATCTCTTCGTCCTCAAGCAGAAGAACCCTGCGCCCCTGTCCGGAAACATCTGTTGATTCAGTTTTCGGCTCGGCATAGGCATTAACCCCGTTGCCACTGTATTCAGGCAGATATACTGAAAATACCGTGCCCTTTCCCGGTTTGCTTTCAACATTTATCCAGCCGTTGTGCTGCTCGATTATTCCCCATACCACTGACAGCCCGAGCCCGGTCCCCTTTTGCGGCGGCTTTGTGGTGAAAAATGGGGTGAATATCTTTTTCAAATCCTCTTCCTGAATGCCTATGCCCGTGTCCTCAACGCAGATGCATGCATAAGGCCCGGGACCATGTCCGTCTTTCATGGATCCATGGCGGTGCTCCAAGATCTTTCTCCCGGTACGCAGGGTTATCCGTCCCCCTTCAGGCATCGCATCCCTTGCATTTACAATCAGGTTTACAAGCACCTGCTCTATCATTCCTGGATCCGCAAGCACCCGTATGTTTTCATCGGAGTCAAGCACTGCCTCAAGCTCGATATTTTCTCCAATCAGCCGCCCGAGCATCTTCTGCTGTTTTCGCACCAGTTCATTTATCCTCACTACTTTCATCCGCGGTGTCTGCTTTCGGCTGAAGGAAAGAAGCTGTTTTGTAAGCTCCGAGGCGCGCATTGCGGCATCCAGCAGGGACTTCAGCCGGTTGATGGCCCTGGGATCATCCTTCAGTTCTTGTGCGAGAAGCTCACTGTAGCCGGTTATGGCCGTAAGCAGGTTGTTGAATTCGTGGGCAACTCCTCCGGCAAGCGTGCCTACTGCCTCCATCTTCTGTGATTGCAGCAGCTGTGTCCGCAGATTTTCCTCCTTCTTTTTCGCCTCCCTGCGTTCAGTAATATCCCGGATACACATCACCATGCCAATCACCTTGCCGCCGTCATCAAGTATTGGCGCTGTGAGATATTCGACATCCACGGGCTCACCATTTTTCCTCCATAAGGTGTCTTCCCTGAACAGCTTGTATTCACCTCGCTCAAGGGCGTTGCAGAACGGACACTCTGCCTGCGGATACTGGCTTCTGTCCTTGCGCAGATAATGCACCAGGGAGTGCAGGTCGTTTCCGAGAAGTTCCTCCCTGCTGAAGCCGAGCATCCTGCATGCCGCGGAATTTGCGTACTCGATAAGGCATGCGCTGTCCAGCTCCAGAATGCCTTCCGCCGCGTTTTCAAGGATAAGGTTAAGGCGCCGGTTCAGTATACGAAGATTTTCTTCAACCCTGCGCCTCTCATGCATGGCAAGCCGGTAACTTTGTGACAGTTCGTTAATGGCCTGGCACATCTCCCTGATTTCCGCAGGCCTTTTCCATCTGAGTCGTGTGGGACTATTATTGCGCAGCAGATCCTCCAGGGCCTGAACAAGCTCCTGCCTGAACCTGTCGGCAATATCGGAAAGCCGACGGGCAACAAGAATCATCACGAGCATTATGACTGTCCCCATAAGGATGACCCGGCGGATTATTGTCCTGACAATTCCCCGCGCCGCACTGTAATCTACAGGCGCACCGCACCACATTGACTGTTCAGGGTCCTGGGTGGAAATCATTGGAGCCCATACCACCCGCCTTCCGTCAACGCCGCTAAGCAAATCTGCCTTGCCTGTTCGTACCAGGTCGGACAGGCCGGGAAATATCCTGAATGCCGCCCCGGGTTCACTGGCATGTCCGTTTTTGTATGTCCCTTCCAGGCTCAGGAAATCCCCTGCGCCGCTTGCAAGGAAGTTGAACTGAACCCCCCCCAGGATATCGGTGATATCAAAGGTCATGGCAGCCGCGCCTGCAAGACGCCCGTCATACCCATAAACCGGACTGCCAAGAGTGATCTCAAAATGCTGGACATGATGATCCTTTTCCCTCGAGGAGGGTTGGCTGTCAATCGACAGAACGGAAATCTCATTATCTTTGCCATCCAGCTCCTTTATTTTTCGCGCCGCATCTTTCAAGGTTTTCAGTTCATCCGCCTTTGCAGGCTCAAGCCCGTTACCCTTTATTCTTTTTATCTTGTACAGTTCACGGCCATCAATATCCAGGACAATGATTTTCTTTATGTCCTTGTGGTGGTTAAACATTTCCCGCAGCATCCTTGAAAGGCGTTTATAGACGAATTCTGGATCTATCCCCCTCTCTGCATGCCCTGATGTAATGATTCTGGCTCCAGGCAGATGAGTCAGGATTTGAACGCCTTCTGCCCGCCTGGTGACTATATTTTCTACCTCAAGGAGTTTTCCCTTGAGCCTGAAAATCTGGTTCTCCTCAAGGGACGATTCAAGCACGTTGATTACATAGGGCAGATTAAGGGACATGCTAGTCACAAGGGGCAAAAGTGCAGTGGCCAGCAAGAGCATAAGCAGCAGGAGCCTGAAGGAAACGGCGCCCCGCATGGAGCCAATGCCACGGGAATGACGCATTGTCTGGGGCAACAAGGATACCCTTCCATTCTGTTCAACAATATCCATATCTTAAAATATACAGCATATCAGGCTGCCACTCAATAAAACCACTGCTTCAGCCATTTTGAATTGCCCCCAGGGAGACCGCTTGCAGCCAGTGACCAACACCCCCACACTGCCATACGCCTGCCGCCGGCCCCTTACATTACATTAAATCTTGCCATTCATACCCGTTTAGTGTAAAAAAAGCCGCATTACATCTGAATGCCTCACCCATGAACCAATAGCCCCCGTAGCTCAGGGGATAGAGCACAGGATTCCTAATCCTGGTGTCGCGTGTTCGAATCGCGCCGGGGGCACCAATGGTTTAAGGCGGTATTTCAGGCCGGAGAAGGACTTGAAGTCGGCCTTAAATCAGATCATCTTCGCTATTATCCAGAAAAGGCGTTTGCAGTTGTATAAACCCGCCGAAACTCCCTTGCCAATTCCCTGACAGGTCAAGCCTTTTCTTGCGTAACATCTCTTGTCAGAACATCCTTCACCACCCGGCCAAGCCGTCTGATGGTAAAGGGTTTTCTTATAAACGCCTTTGCACCAAGCCGCATGGCTTCCCTTACATCATCGCTTTCGGAAAATCCGCTTGCTATCACGGCTCGCTGGCCCGGGTAGAATTTCAGTATCTTCTTGTACGTTTCACAGCCATTCATGCCCGGCTCCATGAGCATATCAACGAGAAGCAGGTCAACCGGCTGTTTTCTTACAAATTCCACCGCCGCCTCGCCTGAATCTACAACATCTACCTTGTACCCGAGCATTTCAAGCATTTCCCTTGCAATGTCCCTTAACTGCTCATCATCATCAACTACAAGGACATGCTCGCCATTTCCGCGCAATGCCTCGATATTGTCATCTTCAACCCGCCGGGTTGCCTCCTCTGAAATGACAGGAAAAAAGAGATGGAAACAGGTGCCGTTCTCACCACTTTCAACCGTAACCTTGCCGCCGTGATCCTCCATGGTATTCCATACAACGGTAAGCCCAAGACCTGAGCCACTCCTGCCCATAACCTTTTTGGTATAAAAGGGCTCAAATATACGGTCGATATCCTCGGAGCTTATACCACTCCCGGTATCCCGCACCGAAACAACAACATACTCTCCGGCAGGGAGCACGTACTCAACGGCCATTTTTTCATCTACTTCCATGTTTCTGCTTGCAACGGTTACGGTTCCCTCTCCTGAAATGACCTCGCAGGCATTTGTAACCAGGTTCATTATGCACTTTTGCACGTGAACCGGGGAACAGGAAATAACCGCTCGTTCGGCATTTAGCGCAAACTGCCATGAAATATCAGGATATGACGCGACAAGCGCCTGATACTCTGGCGAATCAAAGTATTCCATTACAAGCCGGTTGACATCATGATTTTCCCGCACAGAGGCTGCCCCTCTTGCAATGGTCAGAAGATCAGCCACTACCCTTGCCGCCTTTTCCCCTGACTGCATAATGGCCTCAAGCGGTTTTCTGAACTCGCTTTCTGCCGGCATCCGGTGCAGCATCAGCTCGGGATAGCTGACAATACCCCCAAGAATATTGTTCAGATCGTGGGCAACTGCGCCTGCCATAAGCCCCAGGGATTTCATCTTCCGGGCTGCCTGAAGCTGTTTTTCCAGCTTTTCCTTCTCTTTTTCAGCCTGTTTTTGTTCTGTCAGGTCAATAACTATATTGGCCAGGTAAAGAGGCTTATTACTGTCATCATAGATAATAAACAGGCTGTTTAATGTCGGCACCAGATCCCCGTTTCTTTTTCTTACAACCAGTTCTCCGCTCCATTCCCCCTTGTTCAGCAGCACGGGTCTCACCACGTTCAAAAGTTTCTCCTGTTCCGCATCGGGGTAATATGTGGCAACCACATCCTTCCCCATTGCAGCCAAGGGGTCTTTTTCACCCAGTATGGAGGCGAGGGCTGGATTCAGATATACAAGTTTATGATCCAGAGTTGTCCATCCCATGCCTTCTGTGGAGCTTTCCGCAAAGGTCTTGAACGTCCTCAACTGTGCTTCTGCCTCAGCCTTGTCCGCAAGCATCCTGTTGACCGTAACCGCAATCCTGTCCAGCTCCCTGTAATGGATATTCTCCCGGCTTATCCTCTGGTTTGAAAAGGGTGTCTGAGTGAAAAACGATATGAACAGGTTTATGTCATCAACAAGCTCCTTGCTCATGCTGCTGAACAGCAGCAGGCATAAACTGAGCAGAAACAGCGCCACAAGGGTAAAGCCTGTAATCCTCTCCTTGAGCTTCCGGTTCAAAACCGACTGCAAACGGGCTATCTCCTTTTCCGCATCATCGAGATATACACCGGCTCCAACCAGCCATCCCATGTCGGGAATACCGTATATAAATGATACCTTGGGGGCTATTTTGCCAGCAGCATCAAGCTTGAAAAAGGAGTAATAGATATAGTCACCGCCAGGTTTGCTGGCCGCGGCTTCCTCCTGGTAAAAGATCCTTTTCATGAGCTCAGGGTCAAAATCAAACTCCTCCCACAGTTTCTTTTTGCCGGACATAATCTTGCCATTTGAAACCAGCGCATCACCGTTTAACCTGTTTACAAAGACATATCCCTGACCGCCAAATCGTATCCTGCTTATTGTTCCCAGCAGTTCCTGTTCTATCTCCTTTCTTATGTCCTCCACATAGAGCCCTGTGCCTATTATCCAGTCAAATGGCTCAAACAGCTTCACAAACGAAATTTTCCTGAAATCATTTCCCTTGCTGCCGGGCCTGGTCCAGTAGTACTCATAGAATCCCTGGCCTGACTTCCTTACCAGTCCTATCATGTCTTTTACGACGTATTTCCCCCGTGTATCCCTTACGCCAAGCATGTTACGGCCCTCCATTTCGGGCCTGTCTGCAAAGAGAATTTCGGTTCCGTCCATGCTGGTAATGAAGTAGTAGCCGGTTCCGTTGGCAAAACGGACAGGCCTCAGGGCGTCTATGATCTTCCTTTCAATCTCGTCCCTGGTCTTGCCGTTCCTGTTCTGGTCAAAAATATTCAGCGCAATGGCATACGCCTCGTTTACCCTGATCCTGATGCGCTTCCTTACCCTGGCATCGCTGAGTGATCTTTTATGCTGGATCAGGTTGACCACCTGAAGCACCTAGTCCTTTATCATCTTTTTCTGGGACGCTATATAATTTGCTCGGGTATGTTCCGATTCAGTTTCAAAGTCCTTGTAGGAAACAAGGATGTCAACAAGGATGATGCTCACGGCAGCCCCTGCAATAAGGAGCGCCACCCATATCCTGACTGTTCTGGTAAAGCTTTTTTTCTGTTTCATATTTGTTATATGCAGCGGAAATTTGTTTGATGATACATTTATTCAAGACAACGCATGAATTATAAAGAAAAAGTCCATTGATGTCCAAGACAAAAACTCCCTTTATATGTAGCTGAAAACTCGGCTTAACAGTCTTTGTCTATTTTTGATTTGTCGCTGTAAAATGTTCAACTGGAATTATTTATATTTACCCACTCATGGAACGGGGGCATATTGGTATTTTGCTAAATGACATCGCTCTTTCAGTTGGGCAGCTCCAGTCGCTATGGCGCCAGCCTCCCGGCCCTGGGTCAAGGCAGGGTTACAGACAAACCTGTGCCGCCTGCGGCACAAGGGTAGCCGGATAACTTCGGAATAGCTGGCCTAATTGGTGGGAATAAGGAGTTGCGGAAGAACGGCTGCGGGTCTGCAGCTTCGAGGGTACAAGGGTCAAAAAATCGGGACATAATCATCCCGGCCGGTTAATGCGCTTTTTTCTTGCCAGAGCCCGAGTATAAGGAATTTCAAAGGATGATGGACAGGATAATCATTATGGATCACATTAATTTATGATATCGGGCCTGTCCCTGACCGTCTTTCAGACAGATTGCAGCGAAACTGCAGGCAGGTCAGTCCCTGGGCCTTCGCATCATGGCGTTTCGCCTCGGGCCATGAGCCATGTCGCCGTGAAGCAGGCTCCTTGCCTCCCTGGCGAACCTCTGGGAAAAAAGGAGATACCTGGCAAGCTCTCTTGTGGAAAATACATCCTTAAGGCCTTCAAGCTCCCTTTGAGGAATCCTCGAAAGCTCGGCATTTGTACTGCCAAGTTCATTCATAAGCCTTTCAAGCTCATCATCCCGGGCCTGTTTATTGATTGCATCCATGAGCCTCTTTATCAGCCTTCTTCTTTTCACAAGCTGACGCTCCCTCTGCCTGTCGAATTTTGATAGTATCTTAAAGACCTTTTGGGCCCTTTCTCCGGACAGATTGAACTCCTCCATAAGTTTCCAGTTCCTGAGGGTAATAAGACGCTCCTTGGTCTCATTGAACCGCCTGTTTCTTTCAGGAAAAACATTGCCCCTGGCCTGTCCGGCAAGTGTAATGGCTGTACACAAAAGAACCAGCAATGCTGTCTTCATCCTGTTCATAATCAACCGCCTCTAAAAAATCACCTTTCCCGGGTCAGCCGCCTGCCGCGACGGGGGCCAGGCAACGGCCCGGTCTCAAAACTCTTTTTCAGCCGGCGTTACCCAGGGTTTCACCGGGTAACTCCGCTTCATCAAGTACCGCACTCCAGC
>JALVQQ010000034.1:0-1034 GCA_027025395.1 Deltaproteobacteria bacterium
CTTGCGTGCAGCCAGATGGCGGAGAAGCGCCTTGATCAGCGGGTTGATGTGCAGGGAGCAGGAGAGGCAAGCGGATTTCTGGTTGTTGCTTATGGAAAGTTCGGGGGATTTGAACTTGGGTACGGCTCAGACCTCGATCTGGTCTTTGCATGTGACGCCTCACAGGCCAGCCCTCCCTTTCCCGGAAGGGAAGCCATGCGGTTTTACAGCAGGACGGCCCAGCGTTTCATTCACATTCTGAACTCAAGGACATCTGCCGGCATACTGTACGAAACAGACATGCGTCTGCGGCCCGGCGGGGATTCCGGGCCCCTGGTCTGCACACTGGCCAGGCTTGAGGAGTATCTCCGGGAAGAGGCATGGACATGGGAGCACCAGGCCCTGGTACGGGCCCGTCCTGTGGCTGGCTCCGAGGAGCTTTGCAGGGAGTTTGAGCGTATCCGGCAGCAGGTGATAACCTGCAGGCGCAGCCGTGCTGACCTGTGCCAGGACGTTGTTGCAATGCGTCAGCGTCTGGTGCGCAGGGATGAAAACAGCCTTTTTGACATAAAAAGGGGGCATGGCGGCATAACTGATATAGAGTTCATCGTGCAGTTCCTGGTGCTTCTTTATGCCTGCGATGTTCCTGAGCTTTGCCGCTGGACCGATAATGTGCGCCTGCTGGAAACCCTTCAGGAACATGCAATACTGCCTGCCGATTCGGCAAGCACCCTGAAAGATGCATATCTGCGCTACAGGAAGACGGTCCACAGGCTCAGCCTCCAGGAGCGTCCGGCAAGGGTTCCTGCTGCCGATTTTGCATCTGAGAGGGAAAGAGTAATGGCTGTCTGGAAAGAGGTCATGTCATGAAAATGCCCCGGTTTGTCAGACGGACTGTGCGCTTCATGCAGAGGGAGAACCTGCACACTGTCCTCTTCTGGGTCTCTGTGCTCGTGCTTGCCAGTGCAGTGGCCCTTGTTCAGTTTGAGCCTGGAATGTCCTTTCTCAACGCCCTCTGGTGGAGCATTGTAACCCTTACCACCGTTGGATATGGA
>JALVQQ010000034.1:1044-2329 GCA_027025395.1 Deltaproteobacteria bacterium
AAAGCCGGCGGCTGATGAGAATCTCTTTTTTATAAGGGGCACAACGTGTGAAGAGACCCTGATGCGCGCAAATGTGAAAAAGGCCCGTACCGCCGTGGTGCTGGGTGATGACAGGCTTGATGCCATAGCAAGGGACGCCATGGTGGTGCTCGCCACCCTGACCATAGAGAGCATAAGTCCCGCCACCTATACTGTAGTGGAGCTGGTGGATGAGAGTAACGTGCCGCATTGCCGCAGGGCAAATGCAGATGAGATAATCGTGGGCAGTGAGTTCAGCAGCCACCTTATTGCAACTGCGGCAATTAATCACGGCATAAGCAGGATAGTTTCAGAACTGCTCAGCCTCAGGCAGGGAAATGACCTCAGGGCCATTCCCGTGCCGGGAGACATGGCGGGAAAGAAGTTCATGGATGTGTTTGTAAGGATGAAGAAGGAGCACCACTCAATAGTGCTTGGTGTCCAGAGGGGAAGTGAGGGACCCACTATTGCAAATCCGCCTGGCGACTACCTCGTTGCCGAGGGAGACAGGCTTATCCTGGTGGCGCAGACACACAGGGAAGGCCAGGACTAAGTGGCACTGCATTAATTTGTACCTCATCTCATTCATTTGGTTTTCTTTTAAGAACTGTTGCAAATAGCTGGAACGGGTATTGGCCTGAAGTTTCCCGGTTTTGTTCGGCAAGCTCGCCAAGCATAACCAACTTGTTTTATTTAAAAAAATCAAACATAACATACCGCTTTCACAACAAAAACATCAAGTTAATTGACAAAAACGAAGCCGGGTTATGGTATGCTGAATCAACAAGGCCCAAATCCAGCAATTGATGTTTCGGGCCATGATTCGGCTCTATTTTGGTAAGCGCTTCATTATCCCCCTATGTTGAAGGCCTCAATGGCCAGCTTTTGGGGATTTACATTCCATGGAAGCAGTGCTTCGTATTCTTCCAATTTTGTGGCATAAGGTAATTTTTCAAAAATGAATCTGAGGTAACTGTCCGGTTCATGTCCATTTGCCTTTGCAGTTTCCAGCAGACCGAACAGTGCGGCACTGGCCTCTGCCCCTTCAGGGATGCCAGCAAACAGCCAGTTCTTCCTGCCAGGGACAAAAGGCCGGATGGCATTTTCTGTGGCATTGTTGTCTATGGACAAACGGCCGTCCTCAAGATACACAATCAGCCGCGGCCATTGATCCAGGCAGTATGATAGGGTTTCCTGAAAAACAAATAATTTACTGGAATTACTTGATAAAATGACATGGATTGATATAATGGGTACAAGGAAAAAT
>JALVQQ010000035.1 GCA_027025395.1 Deltaproteobacteria bacterium
CAGGCTTTGAGGTGCGCGACGTTCATCCTACCCATTACGGCCGTATCTGCCCCATTGAAACACCTGAAGGTCCTAATATCGGCCTTATTGTCTCTCTCAGCAGTCTTGCCAGGATAAATGCATACGGCTTTCTTGAAACCCCTTACAGAAAGGTGGTGGATGGCAAGATTGCAAAAGAGATTGTTTATATGACCGCAACGGAGGAGGAGGGGGAAACCATAGCCCATGCAGCTGTAAACATCGATGAGGAGAATCGAATTACTGACAGCGTTGTAGGTGCAAGGCGCAAGGGTGAGTTTCTCATGGTTCCTGTAGAAGAGGTCACAGCCATCGACGTTGCCCCCAACCAGCTTGTCAGCGTGGCGGCAGGCCTTATCCCATTTCTCGAAAACGACGATGCCAACAGGGCGCTCATGGGCTCAAACATGCAGAGGCAGGCAGTGCCGCTCCTTGTCTCAGAGGCGCCCCTTGTAGGCACCGGACTTGAACGTACTGTTGCCCATGATTCAGGTGTGGCGGTAATTGCAAAGCGTGACGGGTGGGTCGAATATGTTGACTCAAGGCGTATTGTGGTTGGCTACAATGAAGATCAGGAGAAGGGGCTTCCTATTGAAGTTGAAATACACAAGCTGACCAAATATCAGAAATCAAACCAGACCACCACGCTTAATCAGTCTCCCATAGTTCTGCCTGGTCAGAAGGTCAGCAAGGGGGAGGTGCTTGTGGACGGCCCATCCACCAGGTACGGTGAGCTTGCGCTTGGCAAGAATGTGGTTGTGGCATTCATGCCCTGGCGCGGATACAACTTCGAGGATGCCATTATTGTCAATGAACGGCTGGTCAAGCACGATGTTTATACCTCAGTTCACATCGAAGAGTTTGAAATAGAGGCCAGGGATACCAAGCTCGGCAAGGAAGAGATAACACGCGATATCCCCAACGTGGGCGATGAGGCCCTGAGGAATCTCGACGACTCCGGCATCATCCGTATCGGGGCCGAGGTGAAGGCTGGAGATATCCTGGTGGGCAAGGTTACTCCAAAGGGCGAGACCCAGCTCTCCCCTGAAGAGAAGCTGCTAAGGGCTATTTTCGGCGAGAAGGCCGGTGATGTAAAGGATACATCGCTCAGGGTTCCCCCGGGAGTAAATGGCGTTGTAATAGACGCAAAGGTTTTCTGCCGCAAGGGGGTTGCCAAGGATGAGCGCATCCAGGAACTTGAGGATATGGAGATAGCCGAGATCCTCAAGGACCAGGAGGATGAAATAAAGGTCATCAGGCGCACGGCGCTGCAGAAACTGGTCAAATACCTTGAGGGAAAGAAGCCGGCTATTGCCATAAAGGATGGAAAGGGTGGCATACTGCTGGAGGCCGGCGAAGAGATTACAGCTGATAAGCTGGAGAAGGTGCCCATGCACAGGCTCAAGGATATTATCCTTGAGGGACGAAACAGCGCTGATCCTGAAGTTGAAGACATACTTGCCTGGTATCAGGGCGAGGTTGACCGAATCCGGCAATATTTTGAAACCCGTATAGACCGGATTAAAAAGGGCGATGACCTGCCCCCTGGTGTAATCAAGATGGTCTGCGTCTATGTTGCAATGAAGAGGAAACTCTCGGTTGGTGACAAGATGGCAGGCCGTCACGGTAACAAGGGTGTTGTTTCAACCATAGTGCCTGAAGAGGACATGCCCTATTTCGAGGACGGCACCACCGTGGATATAATTCTGAATCCGCTGGGTGTTCCTTCCCGTATGAATGTTGGCCAGATACTGGAGATTCATCTCGGCCTGGCCGGCAAGAAGCTTGGCGAGAAAATAGCCGACATGGCGCGCCAGTATCAGATTGACAAGGTGAAGGAAGAGCTTGCCAAGGTCTATCCTCCAGAGCAGCTTGAAGCCCTTGTTGGTGATATGAGTGATGAAGAAATCAGGGAGCTGGCGCTCTATCTTGAAAAGGGTATCCCGCTGGCAACTTCCGTATTTGATGGCGCCCGTGAAGAAGACATAAGGCGCATGCTGGTTGAAGCAGGCCAGTCTGAGCTTGGGCAGGTAACTCTGTATGACGGTTTCACCGGAGAGCCTTTCAGTGAAAAGGTCACTGTGGGTGTCATGTACATGTTGAAGCTTCATCACCTTGTCTCCGACAAGATTCATGCCCGTTCAACCGGACCCTACTCTCTGGTAACGCAGCAGCCGCTTGGAGGCAAGGCCCAGTTTGGTGGTCAGCGTCTGGGCGAGATGGAGGTTTGGGCCATGGAGGCCTATGGAGCCGCCTATTCGCTCCAGGAATTCCTTACCGTCAAGTCCGACGACGTACTTGGCCGTTCC
>JALVQQ010000036.1 GCA_027025395.1 Deltaproteobacteria bacterium
TGGAAGCGCCATATACATTTAAGGGGGCGGGATCATCCTCCGGACGGTACGGGCTTGACGAGCCGCCGTCAAATACGAAATCGGTTGAGATGTGGACCAGCCTTATGCCGGCCCTTGCGGCAGCAATGGCTATGTTTTCAGCTCCCTTGGCATTGACCCTGTATGCCGCGCCGGGTTCATGCTCCGCCTGATCAACCGCCGTGTATGCCGCGCTGTTTATTACCGCATCGGGATGTGAAGAATTGAAATATTCCTCTACCTTTTCCGCATCGGCAATGTCCAGTTCCTCAGATGATGGCGCAAGCAGCTCTACGGCCTCCGGGCATGTATCCGCGAGCTCCCTTCCAAGCTGGCCGCTGCCGCCGGTTACAAGGACCTTCATGAATAGCACTCCGCATCCCTGAAAAATGCCCCCTGCCTGTCCTTTTCTGAAAGAACCGGCGCCATGCCGTCTATCAACGGCCATTCTATGCCTATTTCCGGGTCATTCCAGATAATGCAGCGTTCATGTTCAGGGGCCCAGTAGTCTGTAACCTTGTAGAGAAACTCAGCCCTTTCGCTAAGCACATAGAAGCCGTGGGCAAATCCGGGCGGTATCCATAGCATCCTGCGGTTGTCAGCCGACAGGGTTACGCCGATCCATTTGCCAAAGGTAGGAGACCCTTTCCTGATGTCAACGGCAACGTCAAATACCTCTCCTGATATAACCCTGACCAGTTTCCCCTGGGGCTGCCTGATCTGGTAGTGAAGCCCGCGCAGAATGCCCCTTCCGGACATGGAGTGGTTGTCCTGAACGAATTGTGCGTCAATTCCGGCCTCCGCAAACCTCTTGCGCTGCCAGGTTTCCATGAAAAAACCTCGTTCATCACCGAAAACCTGCGGGGTGACCAGGATAATCCCTTCTATTTCAAGTGGTTCAAATTTCATGTTTTTTTGTCAAACAATTTTAATGCCCTGCCGTCAGGTGCGCTACTCGTATTGCAGCATCTGCAGCAGGTACTCTCCATAATTGTTTTTGCTGAGGGGCAGCGCCAGCTTTCTCACCTGGTCCGCATCAATGTATCCCATGCGGTAGGCGATCTCCTCAAGGCAGGCGATCTTCATGCCCTGCCGTTCCTCTATTACCCGGATAAAGTTTCCGGCATCAAGGAGAGATGCGTGTGTTCCGGTATCAAGCCATGCATGCCCCCTGCCCAGCAGTTCCACCTTGAGTTTTCCCCTTTCGAGATAGGCCTGATTTACAGAAGTAATCTCAAGCTCTCCCCGTTGTGACGGTTTCACTCCCCGTGCTATTTCAACTACATCATTATCGTAGAAATAGAGTCCTGTTACCGCGTAGTTGGAACGGGGCACAGCGGGTTTCTCCTCAATGCTTTTTACCCGCCCATCACTGTCAAACTCTACGACACCGTAACGTTCCGGGTCCCTTACCGCATATCCGAAAATTATGGCCCCCTGGTCAATGGCCCTGACGCATGTCTGGAGCTTGTCGGCAAGGCCGTGACCGAAAAAGATGTTATCACCCAGTATCAGGCAGACACGGCTGCCTCCTATGAAATCCTCGCCGATAATGAATGCCTGGGCAAGCCCTTCAGGCCTTGGCTGCACCGCGAATTTCAAGGTTATGCCCCACTGGGATCCGTCACCAAGAAGCCTTCTGAACTGGTACTGGTCCTCCGGAGTGGTTATGACAAGTATATCCGTTATGCCCGCAAGCATGAGGGTGGAGAGGGGGTAGTAGATCATGGGTTTGTCGTAGATCGGCATGAGCTGCTTGCTGACAGACATGGTCAATGGGTAGAGACGGGTCCCCGAACCGCCCGCAAGGATTATTCCCTTCATTATTAACCCTTCTTCCTCTTTCTGCATGAGTGATCAGGCCTGATCCTGCATCTCCATTGCCGTATAGGCATAGGCGGAATGGTTGTGTATCGACTCGAAATTTTCCGCCTCCACTGCAAACCAGGTAATCTCCTTCATCTTTTTCAGGCGCACACATACGGCCCTGACAATATCCTCAACAAACATCGGCCTGTCATATGCGGCCTCTGTAACATATTTTTCATCAGGCCGCTTCAAAACCGAATAAACCTCGGACGACGCCGCGCTTTCAATACACTCTATCACGTCTTCAAGCCAGACAAATTTCCTGAAGCGCACCTTTACCCGCACCTGGCCCCGCTGGTTGTGAGCGCCATAATCTGATATCTCCTTTGAGCATGGACAGACCGTTGTAACCGGAACCGTGGCCAGGAGCATCATGTCAAGGTGATCCGTCATTGTTCCGTACAGACCGCAACCATACTCCATCAGTCCCGCGGTG
>JALVQQ010000037.1 GCA_027025395.1 Deltaproteobacteria bacterium
GTCATGATATCCTTTATCTTTATCTCCGAAAGGAGATAATAGAGTTCGTGTACATCCAGAGAAGTTGCCTTGGAAGGTGCAGCCTCTTTAATATCCCGATCACTGATGATACCGATAAGGCGTCCGTCCCGAACCACGGGAATACGCCTGATGTTATTCTCTTTCATTATCTGGGTGGCCTTCATGATCGAGGTATTCTCATCTACCACTATTGGCTCACTAGCCATCCACTCCTTGACAAGCATTGAATGCCTCCTATTCTAAACTTCAAGGTCTGGGCAGGATTTTCCGTTAAATCTCCTGCCTTTTACCCTTATTTCTTGCTGCATATAAAGGAAAGGTATTAAGATTTGCATTGTGTAATAAGATGAGAACCTACTGTCAAGTTAAAGAGCAACTTATTATCCCGGCCTTGTTAAATGCGGCTGAAATTTTTAAAAAATGAAAGATAATTCACATGCAGTTAAAACCGCAATCAGGTGTTATCTATATCACATTTAAGATAAACTCAAGTCTATGCCAAGCTTTGCTGTAATAGGACCTGGTGCCCTGGGCATCCTTTTTGCCGTAAAGCTTTCCAGGGCGGGGCACAGTATTTTTCTCCTGGACTACAAGGAAGAAAGGGCAGCACATCTAAACTCCTCAGGGCTAAGGGTCCTGGAGAAGGATGGACAGTTGTCGGCAAGACCCAGGGTCACTGTTCTTCCTGAAACAATTCAGCCTCCTCCTGAATTCGTACTGGTCCTGGTAAAGGCATACCAGACCGAATCCATACTCCCGGCTCTCGGAAAGCTGATTTCAGATGAAACCATTGTTGCGAGTCTTCAAAACGGCATTGGTGCAGGAGAAATCCTGGAAAAGGTGGTGCCGGCCAAAAACCTGTGCCTTGGAACCACTACACATGGTGCTAACATTGTTTCAGAAGACACGGTCAGGCATGCCGGCAGTGGCCCCACTGTGATAGGGCCTTACAGCGCTGGGGACATGCCGGACAAGATCCATCAGCTTTCAAGGGTTTTCAATGAAGCCTCCTTCGAAACCATGGTCACCAGGGACATCTATCCTGAACTGTGGAAAAAACTCCTGGTAAATATCGGCATAAATCCCCTGACGGCCCTGACCGGGCTTAGAAATGGGCAGATTCTGGATCACACCGAAATCCTTCAGATTCAGGAAATGGCTGTACGAGAGGCCTTTGAGATCGTAAGGCTTGCCGGAATCGATCTTAACATGGACATTGATACCTGCCTCGAAACTGTAAGAACAGTATGCAGAAAGACGTCTAAAAATCGTTCATCCATGCTTCAAGACCGGATAAACAAGAGGCAGACGGAAATAGAATTCATAACCGGGGCCATCCTAAAAATTGCAGGAAAGCTGGGCATGCAGGCACCGGTTAATGAAGTCCTGACAAATCTTGTCATTTTTAATTCTGCAGAAAGGTGGGACCAGTTCCTGCCCCTGGTGTAAATATCCTGAGGGTCCTGCTGGCTGGCGTTTATCCAAGAAAAAGGTGTTGACGTCACCATATTAAATGGCTATATAGGTTTCTGTCAGTCACAGAAGTCTGAAACGGCTTACCAATCCAGACGGCAAATAACTTCCACATAAAAATCAAAACGTGGACAAGATTTTTCATCAGGCCATGCCTTTTCCATGCGGAAAAGAGCTAGGCCTCGCATAATTTCATTATTTAGGACGAAAAGAGACTTTTTCTGTTTTTAAATCCCCGTAAAATCAAAAAATTATCAGGGCGTTGAGGTGTCTTGAATGGCCAGGCGTATTAAAACCAATAAAAAGGAAACATCTGAGGATAAGTCCTCTCCAAAACCTTCAGGAAATTCAAATTCCCGCAAGAAAAACCAGCAGGGCAACGGCAGCCCTCCGCAGACCCTGTTTCTCGACGACCTCAAGAAGAAGAGCGTGAGCGACCTCTTCAAGGTTGCCCATGACCTGGGTATTGATGTTACCCACATTCGGAAGAAACAGGATGTAATCTTCAGCATACTTAAGGCCCAGGCCGAACAGAAAGGCACTGTTTACGGAAACGGCGTACTGGAAATACTCCAGGACGGCTTCGGCTTTCTCAGAAGTCCTGACTACAATTACCTGCCCGGCCCGGACGATATATACGTGTCGCCCTCACAGATAAGAAGATTCAACCTTACCACAGGGGATACCATCTCAGGACAGATCCGCCCACCCAAGGAAGGGGAACGCTATTTTGCACTCCTTAAGGTGGAAACCCTGAACTTTGACCCCCCGGACAAGGCATTTGAAAGGGTCCACTTTGACAACCTGACCCCGCTTT
>JALVQQ010000038.1 GCA_027025395.1 Deltaproteobacteria bacterium
CTAATAAAGAACGACTAAAGGCCTTTTTAAGCCTGTTCAAAAGGGAAGACAGGGTCTTAATTGCCATTGTAGCTGATCCTGACTCAATGGCCTCAGCATTTGCTGTAAAAAGGCTCTTGAGCAGGAGGGTCAGTGAAATCACCATTTGCCATCCCAACCAGATCAAGCGGCTCAACAACCTGGCAATGAGGGATATATTGAAAATCCCGCTTCAGCCATTCAGGGGCACCAAAAGGGACGAATTTACCAAGTTCATCCTCCTGGACTCTCAGCCAACACATAAAAAGGAATTCCTGAATATCAAGTTCGATGCAGTAATCGATCATCACCCCCTGACAGAGGGATGGACCGCACCCTTTATCGACATAAGGGAGGAATACGGCGCAAATTGCACCATGCTGCATGAATACCTCAAAGCTGCGAGGATAAAGCCTTCCGCTGCCCTTGCCACTGCCATGTTTTACGGCATAAAGGTTGACACTCACAATTTCACGCACAAGGCCACACCTGCGGACATCCTCTGTTTTCAAACCCTTTTCAAACGCATAAACAAGTACTGGTTGAACAAGATTGAACAATCTGACATAAGAAAGGCGGAGCTTAAATATTTCAGGGCAGCCTTTTCAAACCTCAAGGTCAAAAAAAACCGCATCTACTGTCATATTGGAAGGGTTACCAATCCGGACATACTGGTTGTAATAGCGGATTTCCTGACCCATGTTCACGATATTGGATGGACAATAATATCCGGGCAGGTTGGCGAAAAACTCATTGTCATATTCCGCTGTGACGGTTACAGAAAAAACGCGGGAAAGCTTGCCCAAAGGGTGCTGGGAGAATATGGGTCCGCAGGGGGACACAAGGAAAGCGCAAGGGCAGAAATCCCCATGAAAAACTTGCCAGAAAGGCTCTCCAGGGATTTCGACACCAGGCACCTGATAAGGCTTTTCATGAAGCACTTGAATTAAGAGGCGGGACATGAAAACGTTGGCAATGATACTTGCTGGAGGCAGGGTCGATGAACTGGGCATACTGACCTATTTCAGGCCAAAATCCACCGTTCCATTCGGAAGCCTTTATCGGTTCATAGACTTTCCCCTGAGCAGTCTCATGTGCTCGGGAATTCAAAGGGTTGGAATCCTGAGCCAGTACAGGTCCAGCTCGCTCATCGAGCACATTGGAACCGGGGCCTCATGGGACATGGTAGGCCGCCACAGGGGAATCACGCTTCTTCCGCCCTTCAAGGCAATGCATGAATCTGACTGGTACAAGGGAACGGCCGATGCGGTTTACCAGAACCTTGATTTCATAGCCAGGCACATCCCGGACCACGTGTTGATACTCTCCGGAGACCATGTTTACCACATGGACTATAGCAGACTCATTAAATTCCACAAAGACATGGAGGCAGATGCCACAATAGGCTTTGTGAATGTCCCCGTTACGGGCTCGTCCAGGTTTGGCCTGGGAAAGATAGCCCATGACGATAAAAGGGGCGGCAGGCTTATTGAATACGCCGAAAAACCGGAAAAGCCCATTTCCACCTGGGCATCCATGACCGTCTATCTCTTTAACTACAGGATACTGGAAGAGGTTCTCAATGAAAACGCAAGGGAGGCATCCCATGAGTTCGGCAAGGACATAATACCCTCACTTGTTTCATCGTACAGGGTCTATGGCTATAAATTCCAGGGCTACTGGGCCTATTGCCGAACAATAGAAGAGTACTGGCAGGCCAATATGGACTTAACAGGAGAGCATCCACGAATCGATCTTTCCAAATGGTGCATAAGAACAAACCTTGACCATGAAGCCATCAGGGACCGGGCGCCTGCCTTATTCAGCGCATCGCGTGGAACCGGGGCCATTGAGAACAGCAGAATCTATCACGGCGTCCGTGTAGATGGCCACGTCGAAAATTCAATACTCTTTCCGGGCGTTCACGTGAGTGAAGGCGCCCAGGTTAAAAATTCCATTCTCTTTTTTGACACACAGATTGGCCCGGGCACTAAAATTGAGCGGGCCATCCTGGATATTGGAGCCGGAGTTGGAAGTGACCGTCTTTTACATGGACCTGCGGGCCATGGGCAAGGATTTCGAGACCTATCTGGAGGGTGTGCAGGCCCTGCCGGGGGTCACCTATCGGCGGGCCATGCCCTCGTCGGTGCACCAGAGGCAGCAGACGAGGGACCTGGTTGTCAGCTATGTGGGGGAGGAGGGGCGGCTTCAGGAGGAGGAGTTCGACCTGCTGGTGCTGGCGTTGGGGCTGGCGCCGCCGGTTGGCATGCAGGAGGTAGCC
>JALVQQ010000039.1 GCA_027025395.1 Deltaproteobacteria bacterium
TGGCCTGTGGATGATGCCTCTATGGCGTTGCGGAGACAGTGTATCAGCGCCATTTTTATCAGATATCCGTTAGCTTCGATTATTACAGGCGCTTTGGCGGCCTGGAACTTGATTTCAATGCCCTTCTTCTCTGCTTCCGGCATAATCAGGTCAATGGCATTGACTATCAGTTTTTCAGCGGTTTGCTGTGTGAACGCCCAGTTGGTGGCAACCTGAAAATTTTCAAACCGCCTGACAATGGCGTTCAGCCTGTCCGCCTGCTTTCTGATCATTTCGAGTTTTTTACGGCGTTCTTCCAGGGGGATATTATTTTTAAGGAGCCGGCCGGCAAGCCCGCCGATGACCATTACCGGATTCCGGATTTCGTGCGCCACTTTTAGCGCTAGCTCGGTACGGGTGCGTTCAGTGACAATGGCCTCGGTATTCTGGTTCAGACTCAGAAGTTCCCTGCTTATTCGGTGGATACGCGCCCGGTCTTTTGCAAGCCGGGACATTATTTTGCGCATTGTACGGAAAAACAGTGTAATTGAGGCAATGACGAGGAAAGTCGCGGTGTTGATTGCCCCGCTTACCGGTGAAATGGCCTGCCAAAATTCGCCATGGCCGGAAAGTTCCAGGACATGCCGAATGATGTGGCCCATGGCCCTCGACAGGGAAAATGCAAACAGGGCGGCAAAGATCCACACCAGGTAGCCATACATGAAATTCCCCGGGGCCTTTGCGGAAATGCGCCTTGCGGTCCGGAGGCACATGAAGGATATGACAATCATTGCCACGCTCCCTCCCAGGTCAACGGCTATTATGTATGCCGGCGTGGAGAGCGTCATTTTTCCTGTACCTGGCCTTGAGGGGTGCCGTTCCGCTCCCTTTCAATTCTTTTCAGACCGGCCAGGAAACAGAGCATCGCGGCCACGCATATGATGTTATCAACACGGGTTATGTTCCAGACAGTGGTGATCCAGCGGGAGATGGCCGGGCCTTGTCCCTCAATGGCCTGCACTGCATTGGGCGAAAGCAGGTGGCCGGTAAAGACAGTACAGTTCCATATCATCAGCACCATTGCCCCGGCTGCGATAAGCCGCCACGCCCTTGACGTCCATAAACGGCTGGTTTTTATGCCGCGCCAGAGCCCTGCCATCGAGAGGGCAAAAAGGATATGGCCGAGCTGGTGTATATAAAGCCCTTCCGGAGCGGCGTGCTCCTGGAACGCATACGCGGGGACCGCTGTTGCTGAAAGTATCGCTGCAGCTGCAACCGAGGTGCACAGGGCGGCGGATGCCTTGCGCCGCAACTTGTTGATGGATGACCGGATATAACTCAATGCGTGCATCATCTTCCCATGGCCTGTACCCAGACAGTACGCTTCCTTGGGCCATCATACTCACAAAAGAATATTCTCTGCCATGTGCCAAGGCAGGGACGTGAATTTTCGATAATTACCTGGGCGCTGGAGCCGGTAAGAAGGGTCTTTATGTGCGCAGGTGAGTTGCCTTCCATGTGCCTGTAGTCGGCCTCCCAAGGCACAATGCTGTTCAACATGTGGAGGATGTCCCGTTTCACTGCCGGGTCGGCGCCCTCGTTGATGGTAATGCCTCCGGTTGTATGCGGGCAGTAGATGGTGGCGGCGCCGGACGTGATCCCCGTGTTGCCGATGGCATTGGAAACTTCATGAGTTATATCAATAAACTGGGTCCTGGAAGAAGTTGAAATTGTGAATTTTTCCATGAGGTTTTTCCTTGGGTCGCTGAGGGTTATTGTGTTGGCATACAATTATTAACGGCAATTTCCCGGATGTACAGTTTAAATTGAACTGTTCCGGAATTTCAATATCGCCACCAAGGAACGTGGCCTGTCAGATACTTCAATTTGACACTGAAATTCAATAATTTTATGTTAAAAACGGTTTTTCAATTGGTCCTTTTGTGCAGGATTATTATAAATTATAGAGATGCTGTTATCACCATTATCATATAGCTGTTGGAGGTGTTCATGCCAATTGGTGCTATAAGCAGGCTCTTTTTTTGCAATTTATACATTTCAGGAGCAGGGAAGAATTTGGTGCGGGAACAGACTCCCGGAGTGTCCAAACCTTGGGGAGACAGTGAAGTCAGGTGAGGATTGGAACATGAATGAGAGGCTGCTTCTTCTCCATGACGATCAACGCGAGAGCGCAGAACTTTGCACATTGCTGTCTTCCGAGGGGTTTGATGTCCTTGAGGCTGGCACTGTTCGGGAGGGGTTCAGGTTCCTGGAAAATTCCTTTTTTGATCTGGTCTTGACAGTGCTT
>JALVQQ010000040.1 GCA_027025395.1 Deltaproteobacteria bacterium
GTGCTGGAAAAAGTACAATAAGCCGCATGGTGGCCAGACGGCTTGGATATCACAGACTCGATACAGGCGCCATGTATCGGGCTGTGGCATGGCTGCTGAAGGAAGAAGGTACCAGCCTTTCAGACATTGATGAAGTTGCACGTATCTGCCGCGAATGCCGCATCCGGTTTGATGGCGAACGGATTTTAATAAACCAGAGGGATGTCACAAACCTTATCAGGTCTCCTGAGATGGACATGCTGGCATCCAGGGTATCCGGAATACCTGTTGTACGAGAAAGGCTTGCCGGCATGCAGAAGGAGATCGGCATGAAAGGCAGATGCGTGGCCGAAGGCCGGGACATGGGAACCGTGGTATTTCCTGACGCCGACTATAAATTCTTTCTCACGGCAACGGCTGAAGAACGCGCAAGAAGAAGAAAAAAACAGCTTGAAATTGCTGGTGAAATTGTGTTATATGAAATCATATTAAAACAAATAATAGAAAGAGACAGGGCTGACAGCAGTCGTTCCATGTCTCCCCTGAAACCGGCTGAAGATGCCGTACTGCTGGATTCCACCTCTTTCTCGCCGGCTGAAGTGGTGGATTTCATCCTTGCAGAAATAAAGAAAAAGAGAGATTTATCATGAAAAACAACTTTACCATTGATGAGTGCCTTGGCTTTATTGCCAACAGGCTCGTAAAAGTCTTTTACAAGGCCTTTGATCATGAACTTGAGGAACAGGGGGTTACAAGCGCTCAGTTCTGCGTACTGGCAAAACTCCTTGAAGAAGAGGGGCTTACACAGACGGAGCTTGCCTCACGGCTGTTTATAGAAAGCCCTACCCTGGTGCGTACGCTGGACAAGATGGAACAGGCGGGTTTTATAGAACGCCGCAGCGTTCCCACTGACAGGCGCGCCCACCATATTTTCCTCAAGCCCAAGGGGAAGAAGATGCAGAAAATGGTAAACCGCATAGGCAAGGCAGTACACACCAAGGCAGTTGCGGGAATCGACCCGGATCAGCTTGAAATGCTCAGGCAATCACTGAGCATCATATGGCACAACCTGGAAGAGATGATCGAAAAGCCATGAACGCACATGCTGTGCCGAGGATAGCCGTTCTCCTGTAATTTTTTACTGGTTCCCAAACTCCAGTTTGGGAACCGTAAAACCGAAGCTCCAGCTTCCCCGCTTCTTTAAACGATCAGTGTGATAAGAAGCAAAAGCGTATTTTCATTATTCGTTGTGCCGCACCGGGAATGGCGGTCAGTGTAAAATTCAGGGGCAGCATCACTGCTGCCCCTATGCCTGTCCGGCCTGATAACCACCGCTGCAGCATATTCGTAAGCTCAGGGCACCCCGGTCTGCTACAGTACCTCCGTATCCTGCCATGGCAGGAATCATCCTTTTGAGAATATCAGACACATCCACTAAAATCAGCTCTTATCCCCTCAAAAAACTCCCAACTCCCCCACTCCGCATAGCCTGGGCAACATGAAAGTCAGGAGAGTGTCATGAAAAACTGCGCATCACCTCTCTCTTTTAATATGCAGACACGCCCAAATACGGGTATATATTCCACCAGTAATGTTGCGCGTGTATCAGGTTTTGTAATTCTTACATGCACGCATTGTGCATCAGCATCACCATGCCTCCAACCATCGCTGAGCTGAGTGATCAATAAGGCAACACAAAGAGAGGAATTACCCGATAATGAAATGCATCCCGCTGATAATACTTTCAGTTGCATGGCTTTTTAGTGCAGTATGCACTGCAGACAGTGCGGAACCTTTAAACTACGTCCCTGAAATTGACCTTGGAATCCGCATTGATCCGGACGGTTCTGTTCTACATGGAACCGCTGAGGTATGGATACCCGCATTAAAACGCCTGGAATTTTCACTTGCAGGGCTGGAAACAGGAACCATTACACTGGACGGCCATGACATAAGGGGCTCAATTGGTGAAGACAGGATTCTGCATGCCGGCCCGCTGAACAGCCGCAGAAAACTTGAGATACGCTTCAGCAAAACCATAGATAGTGACGGCGAACCCGGCGGAAATTACATAAGCACCAGGGCAGTGGCCCTGCTTGATCAGTGGCATCCCCGATTTCTCGGCACTGCCCGCTATAACCTGACAGCAGACCTGCCTTCAGGACTTGCAGCAATTTCCGAGGCTGACAGGATCATGGAAAAGCAGGCAGACAACAGGTGCATATATACCTTTGATTTCCCTTATCCAAGAGAAGAGGTGACGCTTGTTGCAGGTAATTATGAGAAAAAAAGTTTGATGCACAGAGG
>JALVQQ010000041.1 GCA_027025395.1 Deltaproteobacteria bacterium
AGTGCGGGCAAGGAGGAAACCTCCCCCGCCAAGGCTGTTTAATGCGGGCTCTGACACAGCGCTTGCGAAACCTGCCGCTACCGCCGCATCAAAGGCGTTTCCGCCTGCCTCAAGTATCATCATGGCTGCCCCAGTTACAGCGTCATGGCCCGATGAGGCGGCATTCTTGTACATCATTTCCAGAAACCGGCCCTTTCCTCTCTTATAATCTGTTCAAATTGTCCTGATTCCATGTAAATTCGTCTCTGCCTGTTTGCGCTGCATCCCCTTTGGAGCATCTCCTCTATAACGTCCGCCTGGGGCGAAGCCCTGAATTCATCCATGAAGGGCCTCAGCCTGTCAAGCAGGGTCCTGATGGCGTCAGGCGCGCTTGAACGCCCGGCGTCCAGTGCATGCACGAACTCAGCCTCAAGGCCATACCTGACAGCCTGCCACTTGTTGTTGTTTATTATGGCCCTGTTGGCATGCTGAAGCGTGTCTTTCCTCCCGGATGCGATCATGAGCGCCGACGCCTGTATGATTGCGGCAATTGCCACAATGTATCTGAACCGGGAGGGCACATCACATATCCTGATTTCGATTGTTCCGAGTTCAGGATGGGGCCTTACATCCCACCATATATCCCTGGGGCTGCCGATTACGCCTGCTTCTGTCAGCAGTTTGATAAAACCGCTGTAGTCCCGCCATGAGTTCATGGCCCCGGGCATTCCGGAGCGCGGCAGCGCTTCGAAGAGCTTTGACCTGTAGGAGCATAGCCCCGTGTCTTCGGCCTCGAAAAACGGAGACGATGCCGAAAGCGCAAGCAAAAGGGGCAGCAGCGGCCTTATGCCGTCAAAGACACGGATGGCTGTTTCCCCGTCAGGCATGCCTACATGGACGTGAAGACCCTGGGTAATAAGGCGTCTGCCTACAATCTGCAGCTCGTCAAGCAAATGCCTGTACCTTGGATCATCGCTGAGCTGCTGGTCAGATGCCCTGGCGAAAGGATGCAGGCTTGCCGCATGAATCAGGCAGTTGCTGTTCCATGCAACGTCTTCAAGCATCTTGATTGTCTGTTTCAGGTCGTCTGCAACATCCGGCGGATTCTTACATACTCCGGTTGTAACCTCAACCATTGATTTTATGAATTCCTTTTTTATCCTGGCGGGATCGCATGCGGGATGCGCCAGGATTGCCGGTGCCGCATGTGTAAGGTCCAGGGATTCAGAGTCAAGGAGTTGAAATTCCACCTCGACTCCCAGGGTAAACGGGGTGCTTTTTTTGAATACCGTGGTGTCATGCATGGTTTTGCGCCTTGCCGGCTGCCTGTCTTGCGGCAAGCCTTTCCAAAGCCTTCATGGCAACAAGGGCAAGGAATCCGGCGCCTGTTACCATAGCCTGTTCGTCAAAATCAAATCTGGAACTGTGGGCAGGGATGTATTCATGGCCGGGTTTGCATGCCCCGAACCTGACAAAACATCCAGGAATTTTTTCAAGGTAAAAGGAGAAATCCTCACCTCCAAGGCTGGGATGCGCCTGGGAAACAACATTGTGTTCTCCGGCGGCAAGGACCGCTGCCTCCCTTGCAATGGCGGTGGCGTCTGGATGGTTGATTACCGGCGGATAGACGTCCTCGAAAACAATCGAGGATGATGCGCCAAAGAGTTCCCCGTTTGCCCTGACCATGCGTTTGATGCCCTCAAGCACCTTGTCCCTGATATCAGGATGAGTGGTTCTTATGGTGCCCCTGAGGCGCGCCTTTTCGGCAATTATGTTGGGGGCGCTTCCCCCTGAAATGCTCCCAACGGTAATGACCGATGGATAGGAAGGATTAAGCTCCCTGGATACCAGGGATTGCAGGCTTATGACAAGATGGCTTGCAGCCACCACGCTGTCAACCGCCTCGTGTGGCCTGGCGGCATGTCCTCCCTTTCCCCAAATGTCTATGCGAAAGGTGTCGGTATATGCGCAGATAAGGCCTTCCTGAACACTGATGGCGCCGGTTTGAAAGTGCCGGTCAATGTGGCCGCCGAATATAAGATCAACGCCATCGAGCACGCCATGCTCAATCATGCGGCAGGCACCTCCGGTCCCCTCCTCGGCTGGCTGGAATATCAGGCGAACCTTGCCGTCAAACGCCGTATTGTTGAGAATCAGCGCAGCACCCGCAAGCATGGCGCAGTGGCCGTCGTGTCCACAGGCGTGCATCATTCCGGGGATTGTGGAGGAGAAGGGAAGCCCTGTTTCCTCCAGCAGGGGAAGGGCGTCCATGTCAGCCCTCAGAGCGACG
>JALVQQ010000042.1 GCA_027025395.1 Deltaproteobacteria bacterium
ACACGTCATCCTTCCAGGAAAAAAGGGAAAAGGCGTTTTTCCCCGGATATGTTCCATTTAGCGCCAAAGACATGGCCAGCCGCATCTGCCACGGCCAAATCATGTCACCACCGGAAATGGCCTGTCCTGTTATATAATAAATACTTGACCTGAACCAAATGAGACCAGGAAACAGTTTCAAAATGCCTGCCATCGCCCTGGCAGGCCGGCCAAACGTGGGCAAATCCACACTTTTTAACAGGCTTACCCGTTCGAAAGCCGCTCTTGTTGACCATGCCCCAGGTGTCACCAGGGACCGGCGGTATGCGGAAATCGACATAAACGGCATAAACACAAGGATAATTGACACAGGCGGGCTCGAAGACAGTCATACCCGCGCAGACATATCGGAGCTTGTCTCCAGGGAAAGCCTCAAGGCCATCCAGGAAGCGGATATTGTTTTCCTCCTGATGGACGCATCCCAGGGCCTGACCCCTGCCGACAAGGATATTGCGGACCGGCTCAGAAGCCTTGAAAAACCTGTTTTCTTTGTTGCCAACAAGGTCGATAACAGGAAGCAGGAGCTTGAAGCCGCGGAATTTTACGAACTTGGCGTTGAAAAAGTTTATTTTGTATCAGTAGCGCACGGACGTGGCCTGGATTCCCTGCTGAATGAGGCCGCAACGGAGCTTGAAAAGCAAGGTTTTACAAAACAAACGGAGTTTCCTTGTGATACAGCGGCCGTTACTGTTGAGGATGATGCTGGCTGCCAGCCCGAGAGAGGCGAGATGCCTGTCAGGGTAGCCATTACCGGCAGGCCCAATGTAGGCAAATCATCACTGCTAAACTCAATAATAGGCCAGGAGCGCATGATAGTGGCGGATATGCCTGGCACAACCAGGGATGCAATTGATACCGTGCTTCACAGGACACAAGGACATGATATTGTCTTCACCGACACGGCAGGAATAAGGCGCAAGGCCCGGGTGCGTGATAAAATTGAAAAATTCAGTATCATAAAGGCAATAGAGGCAATCAAGAACAGTGATATTGTGCTCGTTGTTCTGGATGCCTTCGAAGGCGTGACAGATCAGGATCAGAAACTCATAGGTTATACAGGCCAGTACGGCAAGGCGTGTATAACGCTATTCAACAAATTCGATCTGATACAGAGAGATCAAAGGGTTGTAAAACTCAGATCAGAGGAACTGAAAAGGGCAAAAAGGTTTATCTCCTATGCGCCTCACCTGAACATCTCTGCCCTTACCGGCAAGCGTGTTGAAAGGATACTGCCTGTAATAGACCGGCTTTATAATCATTTCACATCAGAATGTTCAACGGGCCGGGCAAACAGGATACTGCAGAAGGCCCTGTCCCGCCGGAATCCGCCAATATCAAAGGGGCATCACCTCAAACTTTATTACACTACACAGGTTGCGGTCAAACCGCCTACTTTTGTAATTTTTGCAAACTATCCGCAAATGATTCCAGAGCAGTACCGCCGATTTCTGACCAATTTTTTCAGGCAAGAACTTGAGCTGGAAGATATCCCCATTCGTATTCTGTTCAGGCAAAGAGAGCGCAGGTAATGACTCATCATCAAACTGGTTGGGAAGCATGGTGCGGCTGTAGGGACAGTTGCCATTGGAGGAGAATACGGATGGCGTGCCGGAAAGGCTCAACATTGCAAAATCCTGGAACAGAACAGTTTGAAGGCAGAAGGCATGGAAAGAACGATTAAAATCGGCAATGCAAGTGTGGGCATCATAGGGCTTGAAGGCGCTGTAAACAAGCTCAAATCCCGGTATCGTGATGACTCTGTATCCCCCAGGGATGCGGCAAAAGAACTTCTATCATTAATAAAAGAAAAAAATTACGTACCCTTGTCGGCAGAGCCTGTATACCTGGAGGCACTTGAAAAAGTCTGGGAGCAGGAGCACGGACGCCAGGGACAGGAAGCCGAAGATGACCTGCGCATTCGTATCCTTGGCCCTGGGTGTGTGAGTTGCAACAGGCTTGAAGAGATGGTTATGCAGGTACTGTCCGAAAAAGGTATTGCAGCGGACATTGAACATGTAAGGGAGCTTGATGAAATATGGCGTTATAATGTCATTCAGACCCCTGCCCTTGTTATAGGCAGGAAGGTGCTCTGCTCAGGAAGGATGCCAACAATGGCCCAGGTGAGATCGTGGCTGAATGAACTTATTTAAAAAACTTGACATGTTTAATGGCTGACATTAAAAATAGCGCACCTTTTGTGCGAAGCAGTAAATACGGGTCTGTACGAGGCTGGGTTGATCAATCAGCCCGGTAATGAATATTCGTATGGTGGGCGTAGCTCAGCTGGTCAGAGCGTCGGGTTGTGGCCCCGAAGGTCGTGAGTTCAAATCTCATCGCTCACCCCAGAAAATTCAAGGACTTGCAGCTCAGGGCTGCAAGTCCTTTTTTTGTCCTTGGTACCCATTTGGCACAAATTCCAGATTCATAATGAAATGCTCTTTAAAGTATCTTTGCAATTTCAGCAGCCGCGCGCTTCATGTCCAGGAAGATAAGCCCCAGCTTGGCCATTTTGTTGCACATTACCGTTAGCACGCCGTCAGGCCCTGCTGACATCATAACTACAAAGCCTTCCTCTCCCCGAATAAAGACCTGTTCCAGCTTTCCTCTTTTGAGTTCCATGCTTGCTCTTTCTCCAATGGCAAGCAGCGCCGCGGCCATGGCCGCCATGCGTTCCTCATCCATGTCGGCTGGAAAGTTAGAGGCCATAAGCAGGCCATCTGCGGACACCACTGCGGAAGCCTCGATATCTCCACTTGATGCGGAAAGACTTTGCAGTATTGTATTCAGAGCATCATATTTTGAAATTTGAGCCATAATATTCTCCTGTTACTTTTAAACTATGCTTTTTCTTCAAATATATACGAAATCGGCAAGAACCGGTTCGCACAGTTGCATAACGCAGTTAGTTGCCTTTCGGTAAGCGCATTTCTCCTTGGCGTAGGCCATGAGTATGAACTGCCATTCAAGATTATGAAAATACCTTACTATAATAAACTCTCCTGAACGCCCCTTCATGGTAATTTCATCAGGACCTGAAAAAAGCTGTTCTTTTTCAGCCCTCCTTACGATATCAGTGAGGAGTATGCCTATTCCCGGCATGGCTTCCATATAGCCCTCGGCATTTTTACTGGCCTCCAGCACAGGGAAGGCATCCCAGGTAACTATTATAAAACCATCCAGCTTGCTCTGCTTGAGTATAAGCTGCATGTTGTCCTGAACATCAGCTTCATCAATGAATGGAGAACTGCCTGACCATGATTCTCCTATCCTGACACTGTATTCAAGCTTCTCGGTCATTAGTGCAAAACCCTGGCTTTTGCTGATGTCAAAAGAGGTCGGAAAGGCATCAACCTCAAGATCAACTTTCCCGGAAGCCTTGCCCCATATCTCAAGTAATCTGCGCGCCTTCTGTTCCGGAACTGATAAACGAAGTACCCTGCTGGTTTCTGACATGGTCTATAAATATTTTTCCACTATCTTAAGGTTTTGTTTAATAACAGGATGATCAGGCGCCAGCTCTCTGGCCTTGAGCCAGATAGCCCTGGATGTTTCATAATCCTTGGCCCTGAAAGCTGAAATCGCTTCATCAAAGAAAGCATCAAGTGTGCCGGCAGCGACATTGTTTTTCTTAAGCGATTCGGCAACTTCAGCGAGAAATTTGTTTTCCCTGGACAGGAACGGGGAGGGCGCCAATTCATCCTGCTTCTCGTTCCCGGAAGTGGCTATCTCCTCCTGAAGTGAAGCGTCGGTCCCTGCAAACGGAAGTTCTTCACTGGTGACAGGAGTCTCAATATTCACCTCTGAGGGACGATTTTCCCTTATCCATTGCGCTGTAGGTATGTCAGCCGCATCACCTGTCTCCTCGCCTGCAGTTTCTTCATCCCTGTAGCAGGCGGCGTTCATAAGGATGGCCTGAATGGGAGCCTCGATAGTGACTTCGGATGGTGTTGCAAGATCGTGCATCCAGATTCTTACATCAGGCCATTGAAGGATATTCATTGCAGCTTCCATGCCCCTCATGTTCCCGGTGGATGCATCAACCATCTCGCCGTCAAGTATGTGCATAAGGCCCAGCCTGCCATTCCTTTTATCCTGGACTCCGACTGTTCCTGTTTTTCTGTCAAGGGAAATAAGCTGCATGAGAGAGGAGAGGTCCACTCCTTCCGTCACTGTATGAGGCTGGTAGAGTGATAACCATCTCTTTACATTTTCTGGCAGGGTTTTTATATCGATGGGCTTGGACAGTACAGCGATAACGCCTGTCTGCTCTGCATATTTCCTTGATTTGGTACCCATTGATGTCATTACGACCCTTGGAATATACGGAAATTCTTCCATCATGTGGCTGAGAAAGGTGATGCCGTCCATGCCGGGCATTTGGAGATCCGTAATAAGAAGGTGAACCCTGTTGGTCCTTATTTTTTCAAGGCCTTCTATGCCGTTGGATGCCAGTATGCACCTAATATTTTCAAGCTTTTCCAAACAAATACGGATTGACTCCAGCAGTGTGACATCATCGTCCACCACAAGCACCGTTTTTTGTTCAACGCTGTTTACAGTCATGGCAGTATTCTTTGGTGAATAATCGTCGGACGAGAATCAATCAGCCAAGGGCGCATGTAAGACCGTCAACCCAGTCAATGAAGGCATTTACACATTCAGTTCCGCTCATCCTGGCCCCATGCTGCGGAACTATCATCTCTATGTCGAGTTTCCGCGCCGCAGCAGCCCATCTCCTGCAAGCCTCCGAGTGAGGTATGTAGCGCGAGTGAAAGCCTGACATGTTTTGGATATGTTCTTCAAACTGATCGACATTTGTAATATTTTCCTCGGGCGGGGAGATGGACGCGCCAAGGTCTCCGGTAAACAGTATCTTGGAAGTCACATCATACAGGTGAAAATTGCCAGGGGAATGGAGAAAATGCGCTGGCACCAGCTTGAATCCGGCCCCTGAAAGCTCAAGATCAAGCCCTTCGTCCGGTACTGCAATTATACGGTTTTCCGCAAAACTGCTGGTGCAGAAATTGGGTATAAATCTGGTCCACAGGGCTGAAATAACAATCTTTGCATCTGTCATAAGAAGCCATCCATTGAGCCCTGCTCCCACATCAGGGTCCTGGTGTGACAGAACAAGATAATCAAGCCGCTGCGGTGGAGCAAATACGGATATTTCCGCGCTTAACTGTGAAAACAGTTTGTTGCCACCCGGATCAAGAAGCAGCCCCCTTTTGTCATGAACAACCATGAACTGGTTGGCGGGTATCTCTCCTTCTTTTGTCAGATCGTCAAATTTTATGCATTTATGGTTTCCGTCATTAAAGAGTTCAATGGGCATAATGTCTTTCCAGTCGATGTGTCAAATTTTAAATTTTGAAATTTTTTTCATGAATTATACAGCAAGCGCCGATTGACAGCACCCTTATTACATATTATGAAAAAAGTCAATATTTTAGAATATGAAGAAGTAAAATGTCTTAAATGGAAATGATTGTGAATTTTGCACATTTAATCCGGGAAATTTATTTCCTGTGTGCTCCATGCTGCGTGGAAAGGACGTTTCCGCAACGGCTGGAAGTGCGGAACCATTTAGCTGAAAATTACGGCATTTTCCCAAATAAATCATGAAAAACATAGCCCCAGAGGTTGAAAATATCAAGGCTTGGCTTGTGGAATCCTACGACATCTCAACGGATCAGGCCGGAAGGCTCATTGATGCGTTCAGGGACTCGGTATCTGACACCCTGGCCATTTTAAAGAAAAATATCGCTGATGCCGATTTGCACGGAATTTCACAATCTGCTCACAAGATAAAGGGCAGCCTGAGACAGGTAGGGCTGTTTGAAGCAGGTGAAATTGCCCTTTCCATGGAGCAGGCTGCCAGCAAAGGTGAAAAAATTGATTACTCCGGGGCGGTTGATATCCTGGAAGAGATGTTAAAACCTGTAATCTTGCCTGACGGAAAGATGGACTGAATTTCATTATGTGGGCAAATTATCTTTATCCCGCATAAACAGGCGCAGAGAGCCCTTCTGGCTCCAGAAGCCCCCAATAGCATCTGGACAGACAAGATGGCAGAGGCTATGCTGTTTTGAATCGAGCAATTTCCCGGGAGCTGAAAAACAGCAGTTCCCGGCGATCTGGTCAATAACATACAATTAAATATACATACAAATCCGGCCGGCAAGGCCGGTACGACTGAGTGCAAGCAGGCAATTCCAAACTGTAGCAAAACCGTAAAGCGCCCATATCAATTCAGGGGCTCGACCGGATATGTTTCAGTGTTTACGCCTTGTTTCAGCAATGTGCCCTTGAACCCTGGTTCATGGGGTTTGAAAATATTTTTTCATACCGTTATTAGGTCTTTTTTTCATGCGTTCACCGTGCCATGGTTGTTCACTGCCAATGTTTTTTTATGGAGGCTGCCATGAAAACACTGCGTGCACTTGCCGCCATTTTTCTCTTTGTTGCGGCTCATAATGCCCTTGCGCTTGAACGTTTCCCCATAGTCACCACCGAAGAGATGCTGCAGATGCTTCAGGATCGTGAGGCCGGGAAAATCGATTTCATCCTGGTAAACGCCCTGGATGAAATGATTGCCCGAAATGCGTCTATTCCAGGATCAGTCAACATCCCTCTCGGCAAAATTGCGGCCCATGCCCACAAGCTCGGACAGGACAAAAACAGGCTCATTGTCACTTACTGAATGGGCTACAGGTGAGTATTCGCCTACAAGATGGCAGTTGCCATCAAAAAAATGGGATTCGCCAATGTCATGATTTATAACGGCGGATTGAAAGACTGGAAGAAATCAGGTCTGCCACTGGAATCAATTGAACCCTTGCCAGAATATGAGGGCAGATTTATCACCGTTGAAGAGCTGCGTGACAAAATCGCCAGGGCAGACGCAGCGGGTTGCGTTGATCAGTCTGGAAAGCCCCTTCTAACCCTTGTTGATTTTCGCTCTTTTCTAAAACAGCCGGACCGTATCGGAGGAGATAACTACCGTAT
>JALVQQ010000043.1 GCA_027025395.1 Deltaproteobacteria bacterium
CGGTTGCCGGGGTGACGCTGCCGGCTTCCGCGCGGCTGGGCTTTCATCTTCCTCATACGGAGGCGGATACTCCGGGAGCAGGTAGTCATCGTCATATTCGGCAGGTTCGTCTGATGCCTTTTCCGCGGTTGTTTGCGGCTTGCGGGAAGCTGTCTCCTCCTGCTCGTTTTCGGGTTCCGGCAATGCATCAATGGGCTTGGAGCCTTTCTGGCCGGCCGGCGTTTCGCGGTAAAGCAGATCAGGGTGAACCCGCGCGACTTTAAGTTGGCTATCTTTCATTACGGGCTGCTCCGTGTTGCCAAAGGCATCTGTGGCCTGTGAAAGCGCATTTTGAATGGCCCTGTTGTTCTCCGTCTCCTTGATTTTTTCAGCAATAAGGATGGCATAACGGGAGGTTTCAGGGATTATGCTGTTTGCGGAAGGCGGATTGATCAACCATGACGAGATAATGGCGTCATGGTCCTTTCCATAAAGTTTGATAGCGATTTGAAGCCTGCCTGCACGCTCTCTTTTTACTGCACCCCTGATG
This sequence comes from Deltaproteobacteria bacterium, assembly GCA_027025395.1. Taxonomy (GTDB): domain Bacteria; phylum Desulfobacterota; class Dissulfuribacteria; order Dissulfuribacterales; family QOAL01; genus S144-17. The sequence goes on from JALVQQ010000043.1 coordinate 530, forward strand.
ACAAACTGTGCGCCGGGTTCATCCACCACATCCAGTTTTTCCGAGGCCAGTCTGCTTACAAGCATGGAACGGAAGGCTGGCCCCATGTATTTGTCCGGGCCGGCTTCTGATGTGTCAAAAGGCGCTACAGCAACCTTGGGGGCGGAAGATCCGGTTGCCGCCAGGGCAGGACTTCCTGTTTGAAATGCCAACAATGGCCATGCGAGCGCCGTTACCATTATCAGGGCTGGTAACAGCCCGGCGAAAATGCCAGTGCTTTTTTCTGGACGCGTCAAAAAGAAGTTGATTTTCATTATGCTGCGGCCCCTTGCGAGGATTTGTCCTTTGTTTTTTTCCGTGTGGCTCTCGGTTTCATCATTTTCATTTTTTTCATCTTTTCAATCAGGGTGGTGCGATTCATTTGCAACAGTTTGGCCGCCCTGTTCTTGACGCCATTGGTCCTGTCAAGAGCTTGGATTATAAGGGTTTTTTCAAACTGTTCCACAGCCGCGCTGAGAGAGATTCCCTCTTCAGGCAGCACTGCGGAATGGTGTGGGGGCGGCGCGGACAAGGGAACGGCTCCGCCTGTCTTTCTTATAATCCTTGAAGGGAGATCTTCCACGGATATTTCATCTTTTTCAGAGAGGATAACCAGCCGTTCAACAATATTCTCAAGTTCACGCACGTTGCCTGGCCAGTCATAGGATTCCAGGATCTTCAGGGCTTCGTCACTGATGCTGTTTGCATAAGCCGGGTTTCCGGCTGAAAATTTTTCCAGAAAATGTTTGACAAGCAACGGGATATCGTCCCGCCTTTCGCGAAGTGGCGGAAGATGAATTGGAATAACATTGAGCCGGTAGAACAGGTCTTCCCTGAATCGGCCCTGGGCCACCGCCTGCTCCAGCTCGATGTTGGTGGCGGCCACCACCCTGATATCCACCTGTATGGTCTTTACCCCGCCTACCCTTTCGAACTGTTTTTCCTGCAGCACCCTCAAAAGCTTGACCTGGAGCGCCGGGCTCATCTCGCCTATTTCGTCCAGGAAAATGGTCCCCTTGTCCGCCAGTTCAAAGCGTCCTACCCTGGTTCGGATGGCATGGGTAAATGCCCCCTTTTCATGGCCGAACAGTTCACTTTCCAGCAGTTCTTCCGGTATGGCTGCACAGTTTATGGGGATAAAGGGCCGGTCCTTCCTGGGGCTTGCATTGTGAATGGCGTGTGCAATAAGCTCCTTGCCAGTACCGCTTTCTCCTGTAATAAGGACGGTGCTGTCGGTTCGTGCCACCTTGTCAACGAGCCTGAAAACCTTTTTGATGGCATCACTCTGGCCTATTATGTGGTCAAAACCGTGGCTTCCCTGGAGTTCATTCTTAATTGGGAATTCCTCCCCGTGGATATTTCTGGCCTCGAGAGCCTTTTCAATTACCAGTACCACTTCGCTGGGCCTGATGGGTTTGCTCAGGTAGTCAAAGGCGCCCAGCCTTAATGCCTCGACCGCTCCCTCTATGGAGCCGTAACCCGTGATTATAATGCATATTGTATCAGGTGAGTGCCGGTTTATGTGCTTGAGTACATCCATGCCGTCCTTTCTTGGCATGGCAATGTCAGTAATTACTATATCATAGTGCCTGCCAGATAACATGTCGATGGCCTCCTGGCCATCAGTCGCCTGATCCACGGCGAATCCCTTGTGTTTCAGGATTTCGGACATTGTGGTTCTTATTTCAGGCACGTCATCAACTATCAGTACGGTTTCGTTGCGCATGGATCTTCCACTCTTTGGTTGCAAACATTCAGGCGGCTGAAATTGTACGGATTGTTGACGATGATTTGTCGTCCGTTATCAGCTCTTGACTCTGTTACGGTTGCGGCACTGCAAAAGGTCACATCTGTGACGAGATTAAAATTTCCTCTCGTCATTTCGAAAATTCGGGAGCATGAGTATTTTGTTGCCACGGAAATTTGCGTGAAAAATAATGAACTAATTAAGAGGTGTCAATGAATTCGTGACATTATTTTGACGCTGTTGGGAGAGAGTAATTCATGTGTGCCCCTGGGCATGGTGTCTGCCTTGAGTGGCGCCGCGCCCGCGCTGGTGTCAGGCGCCGTGAGTGCAGGCAATAGGTCCTGTCCCCTTTCGTGCCTCTGCATTACGGAGCTGGATGGAAGCAAATCGGCAGGAAGCTCTTCGGGCAGTAACAGGGGTAATGGCGTTGATGGAAAAAGAGAAAATACGCCTGAAAGTGTGTGGAAAACAAAAAAAGGGCCGGAACAGGCCGGCCCTTTTTATCCTGTTGAAGTGTCAGAAATGCGCCTAGACTTCCTCAACTGTGATTGCGCCCACCGGACAGACCTCAACGCAGGTTTCACAACCCAGGCAGTCATCCGGCCTTGCGACAACGGGCTTGTCATCTTCAAAGTCATAAACCTCTGCAGGACATGCGTTTACGCATTCTTCATCGCCCTGGCACTTGTCAAAATCAATTTCGATCTGAAACATGGCTATCCTCCTTGTTTTTTTGGCCTGAGACCATTAGAGCATATCTTTCGTGGATTCATATAGACCATGCCGGTTTGTGTTGTCAACCAATTTTTGAATGGTCATTCAGAATTTTCCTGTCCCTGTCTGAATTGCCGGGCTGCTTCCGCGATCCTTCTGCCCCATGCGGGATCGCTCATGGCGTGTATGTGAGTATAGGTTCCAAACATTGACAGTCGGCACACCCCTTCAAGCCTGTTTGCAAAGCCATGCCCTCTGATCACCCGGCAGGAAAGGTTGGTATCAACCTGTTTTTGAGCAGAGGCCGGAGAGGGTACCGAATAGTGAAATTCATGGCCCTTGAGCCTCTCGCCCTTTTTGAAAAAAGGATTGGAAGCGATGACTTCAAGTATGCTGTAGCCATGTCCGGCCGGTTTTGGCCGGATAGTAAAATCCCATGATATGAGACCGGTCATGGGCCAGGACATGTCATGCCAGACGATATTCCGGCCAAGGTACATAAGCCCGCCGCATTCAGCATATACAGGCAGGCCGGCAAGGGCCATTTCCCTGAATTTATGTATAAAAGGTGTATTTTCCGACAGGCGGGCCGCCTGTGTTTCAGGGAATCCGCCGCCTATATAAATGGCGCTTACCTCCGGCGGTATATCCCTGTCTGAAATGGCACTCAGAAATATGAGCCTTGCCCCGGCGCTTTCAATGGATTCAAGGTTTTCAGGATAGTAGAACTGGAATGCCTGATCCCTGATAACCGCGACCACGGGCCTGTTTCTGCCGGACCGAACCAGGGCGGGGCCCGGTGGCCGGGCACTGGCAGGGATTTTTCCACTTTCCGCCTTTTCCCGGTTTGTTTGGTGTGTTTCAGGGCGGAGTCCCGTCTCTTTCAATATGCGGTCAACGTCAACTGCCCCTTCCACGGTTTCGGCCAGCCGGTCAAGCAGCCTTGAAACCTCTTCGTGTTCATCGGCGGGGGTAAGCCCCAGGTGTCGCATGGGCAGGGGGTCTTTTTTCATCCGCGGCATGGCACCCAAGACAGGAACGCCAGTAAGGGATTCAATGCTGTTTGTCACAATGTCCTGGTGCCTGGGCCTTGCGATCCGGTTCAGGATTACACCGCAAATATCAACTTCCGGATCGAGTTCCAGACAGCCCAGTACCAGGGCAGCCGCAGTCCGGGTGATTTTGGTGCAGTCAACAACAAGCAGCACCGGGGCCTTGAGCCATTTTGCAAGTTCGGCCGTACTGCAGGTGCCATTAACGTCAACACCATCGTGCAGGCCGCGGTTGCCTTCGACAACACCTATATCCCCGCTGGCCAATCTGGAACAAAAGGACTGTTCAACCACCTGCCTGTCCATGAGATAGGGATCAAGGTTGAAACATTCATTGTCCGCGGCCATGGCCATCCACCTTGCGTCAATATAATCCGGGCCCTTTTTGAAAGGAATTACCCTGTTGCCTGCATTTGTCAGCAGGCGTATGATCCCCAGGGTGACGATGGTTTTGCCAGCGCCACCCCTGATCCCCGCAATAACAAATGCTGGAGAGCGTTGCCCGTTGTTATCCTGGTCTTTACCGTTCATGATGTTCCATGCGCTTCATGATCTCCTGGGCCAAATCCAGCCGCCCAAGTTCCCTGGCGCAGTGCGCCGCATGCTGAAGGCACTGCCTGTCTTCCGGGAAGCCGAGCAGCAAGTCAAGGGCTTCCTCCAGCCGGCCGAGATTCATAAGGCTGATTCCGAGACATGCGTGGATCTGGGCGTCACGCGGAAAATGCCTGCTGCCCTCCATCAGGATGTCAACCGAGTCCTGGAAATCCCTGTTTTTCTGCTTTATGGCTCCAGCCCCCAGGAATGCCCTGCTGTCCGGGTGAAATTCCAAAGCCTTCATGAAGAGCAATTCCGCGGTCTGCTCCTTCCGCGGTATGTCTGGGATGGCGGCAAAATCTCCAAAGGCAAAGGTCATTCCCAGCCGGGAGAGAAAATCGGCATGATGCGGATAGAGCTCCGGCAAGTCAACCAGTTCGTCGCCTACTGCCGCTGCATATTCAGGCAGGGATGAGTACCATGCCGAACGCAGCATCCGGCCGTATTTCAGGATGTCTTCACGTGAAAGGGAGGGGTCGGTCTCAAAGTACATGATATCTTCTATGCGCCGCAGCCATATTTCATCGGTTATGCCGGAGTTTTTACGGAAGTTGTCATACAGGGCGGTGCCTGGAAAAAGGTCGAGAATGTAGAAGATGGCGCCAAGCGGCCTGATTTTTTCCATCAGCCTGATTGATGCCCTTATGCTCTTTCTGTTTTCACCCGGCGCTCCGTAAATAAAATAGGCTCTTGGAAGAATCCCGTAGGAACGGCAGAGCCTGAAGGCCTCCCTGGCCTCTGTGTCGCTGATCTGTTTTTTGTACAGCTTGCGAATCCGCCTGTCTCCGCTTTCAATGCCAAAACTTATCTGCTGGCACCCCGCCCGTCTCATCCAGTAAAGTATTTCAGATGTTATGCAGTTTACCCTTGATATGGCAACCCATGTAATGTCCAGGCCCCTTTCAAGTATTTCCTTGCAAATTGCCACCACGCGCTGGGGTTTTACCGTAAAAGTGTCGTCAGAGACATAAAAATGCCTGACTCCTTTCTTGGCAAGCAGTTCGAGCTGGTCAACAAAATAGGATGGCGAGTGGAATCTCACCTTGCGCTTCCAGAAGGCCGGAGATCCGCAGAAGGTGCATGAAAACGGGCATCCCCTTGAGGAGATGACGTGCTGATAGGTAAAAAAGCGCGCGGGATTCGGCAGCTTGTCAATATCTTGTATAAAATCACGGACAGCTGTTTTGCAAACTTGTCCGTTGCCGTCCCGGAAAACCAGTCCCCTGATATTGTCAGGGCCGTCTTTTCCATTTTCGCCAATCAGGTCAACCAGCTCTGAAAGAGTCTCTTCTCCCTCTCCCAACACTATGTAATCTATCTGATTGAAGTGGGTCATAAGGTGACGCCAGAGAAAGGTGGCGCCAGGCCCTCCAAATACCGTGGTTATATCAGGAAGAAGCTCCTTGGCCGTCCGGGCGATTTCAATTCCTCCCCAGCGGTTTGCATGAAGTATGGAGAACGCGGCAACGTCAGGCCGGAATCGCAAAAATGTATCGCTTATTTCGTGGGGCCGTGATTCCGCGTTGTACCAGTTCACGATTCTGCAGTCATGACCCCGCTCAATGAGATATGCGCCGAGATAATGAAGCCCGATCGGAACGACTCGAATGTCATAATCCTGAAGCCTTTCGTCTATACAGTATGGATTTACGAGCAGGATTTTCATGGGCACTGGATCGGAATGACCAGCAAATCGGGTCAGGGGTCATGTTCTGCTGATGTTGCCTTTCATAAAACTGAACGTGCAAGGCCATGGGGTAAAAATCGTTCCGGACAGAGCTTGTGATTATTGTACCTGCTCCGTCTCTGGCAGCGGGTTAACAGTTTCGGTGCCAGGGGATGTTAATACTTTTTCACTGAAAAGCGAGCCTGAAAATGAGATAAAACACGTCTGAAGGCAATGAACAAGAATCTTGACATGAGAACACAAGTAATCTATAGATAAAAACCTGCTGAATGGCCATTCAGCGACATGCGATGCGTACGGGCAAGAAACAGGGCTGTGTGTCAAACGCGGTTTGCCGGAAGTATGCAGGTATGATTTTCAGCAGGCGAGGGCCTTTATGACCCCGCCTTGAAGCGGTGATGACTGAATCACCGCCTGTTCCGTAGTTGAGGAGGAGACCGTGGGGAGCGGAATTGAGAAGCTTAGGGACCTTCTTGAGCAGAAGAAGGGCGATATAGTAGAGGAATGGATCAGGCGCATCCAACACACCTATCCTGAGGAGACGGCCAGTTTTCTCGAGGAGGAGGGTAATCAATTTGCGAATCCCATAGGCGCTTCAATTAACCAGAGCGTGTGGCCGCTCTATGACGAAATCATTTCTGGCCACGATTCTGACAACCTATATAAATGCCTTGATTATCTTATCCGAGTACGTGCGGTGCAGGATTTTGCCCCGACTGCGGCGGTCGCCGTGGTGAATTTTCTCAAGGATATTATCAGAGAGAAGATTCTCGATGATATTGAATCCCAGGGGCTGTTCAGGGAGTATCTTTCCGTGGAGAGGCGGATTGACAATGCCATGCTCGCGGCATTTGACATCTATATGAAGTGCAGGGAAAGGGTGTGGGAGATCAGGCATAACGATATTACACAGCGCCCCTTCATACTTTCTGGGGGCATGTGCGCTTCCTACATGCTCAGGCGTGGAAAGAAGCACCTGGAAAAGATGAAGTGTGGCAAGAACCCAAGTCTAAACTGAAGCGAGGTGTGAGGTAATGGGCATCATTGTATCCCTAGGAGCAGTTTTGGCGATTATGGTAGTAGCATGGATCGGGGGCTCCATATCGGGCCTTCAGCCCATCTTCGGGGTTCTGGTTCCTTACGCAGCCTTTGCGGTTTTCCTGATAGGATTCTGCCGCAAGGTGGTTTACTGGGCCAAATCACCGGTACCGTTCCGAATCCCGACTACCGCAGGACAGGAAGTTTCACTTCCTTGGATAAAGTGGGCCAAGCTGGATAATCCCAGCACCACGGCCGGCGTAATTGGGCGTATGTTCCTGGAAATTTTCTGTTTCAGGTCCCTTTTCAGGAACACCAGGGCAGACCTCAGGTCTGGATACCTGTACTACAGCCCCTCAAAGTGGCTGTGGCTGTTTGCCATAGGTTTCCACTATGCATTTCTGATAATTGCACTCAGGCATCTTAGGCTCTTCGTGCATCCTATCCCCGGTTTTGTAGAAACCCTTGATGCCGTTGATGGAATGTTTCAGATCGGTATTCCACCAATATATTTGACTGATCTCCTTTTTATAGGTGCTGTAACAGCACTGTTCTGCAGGAGGATTTTCCTTTCTAAGGTTAGGTTTATTTCACTTCCCGCAGACTATTTCCCGCTTTTCCTCCTTCTTGGAATCGGAATAACCGGGCTCCTTATGAGATTTGTCTTCAGGGTGGATATAGTTTCCGTAAAGCAGCTTGCCAATGGCCTTGCAAGCCTGCATCCAACAGTTCCCGATAATCTGGGCGCCATATTTTTTATTCATGTTGCCCTGGTAAGCACGCTGTTTGCCTATTTCCCATTCAGCAAACTGATGCACATGGGCGGCGTATTCATGAGCCCCACGAGGAACCTGGCAAATACCAACAGGATGAAACGTCATGAGAATCCCTGGTGGACACCGCCTAAATTCCATACATACGAGGAATACGAGGATATGTACCGGGATCTTATGAAAGAAGCTGGCTTACCACTTGAAAGGGAGTAAGGATTGATATCATGGCAAAGGAATTAACACCTCAAGAGATGCTGCGGATTGATCTCAGTCCTCCCACGCAGGACTGGATGGATATCCCGGTGGAAATCAAGCCGGGAATATATTGTTATCCCGCCAAGCCGGAAAAGATAGAAATCGTGGGGATGCCCAATCCCCATGAGTGGAATCCGCTTGATGACGATTGGAACCTTCCTGAAGGGTGGAAGGAAACCTTCCTTGAAGGAATGAGGGAGCGTCTGGACAAACACCGCTCTTTCAAGATCTTCATGGATATATGCGTGCGCTGCGGCGCGTGCGCTGACAAATGTCATTTCTTCCTTGGCTCGGGCGATCCAAAGAACATGCCTGTGGTGAGGGGAGAGTTGATAAGGTCGATTTACCGTGGAGAGTTTACAAAGGCTGGAAAGATACTTGGACGCCTGGCAGGGGGGCGTAAGCTCACGGAGGAGGTGCTCAAGGAAATATGGTCCTACATGTTTCAGTGCACCGAGTGCCGCCGCTGCTCGCTCTTCTGTCCCTACGGAATTGACACTGCGGAAATTACCATAATAGGCCGTGAGCTTCTGAATCTTCTTGGCCTGAACATCAACTGGATACAGGAGCCGGTGGCAAACTGCTACGAGACCGGTAACCACCTTGGTCTTCTTCCCCATACATTCGTACAAAATATTGAATTCCTCCTGATGGACATCGAGGAATTTGTGGGAATAAAGATTGAGCCTTCCTTTAACAGGAAGGGGGCGGAGATCCTCTTTATTACCCCGTCTGGCGACGTCTTTGCAGAACCTGGCATCTATACTCTCATGGGATATCTCATGATATTTGAGCATATCGGTCTTGACTACACCTGGAGTACATACGCCTGCGAGGGTGGAAATTTCGGTTTCTTTACCTCACTTGAGATGGCCCAGAGGCTTAATGCAAAGATGTATCACGAGGCGGAACGGCTTGGCGTGAAATGGATCCTCGGCGGCGAGTGCGGGCACATGTGGCGTGTTGTTCACCAGTACATGAACACATTCAACAAGCCGGTTCCAACAATGGAGGAGCCTGTATCCCCCATTACCGGGACCAAGTTTGAAAATGCCAAGTCTCTGAAGATGGTCCACATGTCCGAGTTTACCGCTGACCTCATCAAGCACGGCAAGCTCAACCTTGACCCAAGCAGGAACGATCACTACAAGGTGACCTTCCATGATTCCTGCAACCCCTCAAGGGGTATGGGTATGTTCGAGGAGCCGCGCTACATTATAAAGAATGTATGCAACCACTTCTACGAAATGCCGGAAAACACTATTCGTGAACAGACATTCTGCTGCGGAAGCGGTTCTGGTCTGAACGCCGGAGAAAATATGGAGCTCAGGCTTCGCGGCGGTCTTCCAAGGGCGAATGCTGCAAAATATGTCCATGAAAAATATGGCGTCAACATGCTTGCAAATGTATGCGCCATTGACAGGGCGGTTCTCCCAGCATCCATGGAATACTGGTGTCCGGAAATGCAGGTGGCGGGAGTATCCGAGCTTGTGGCAAATGCGTTGATTATGGAGGGCGAGGGGCCCCGTACCATGAACCTCAGGGGCGAGGAAATACCAGGAAGGGCCCCGGCCGAGGAGGAATCGGAGGGCAATGAAGATGTATGATACAGGAAAAGTAGTTACCGGACTGGTCATATTTGTAGGCATATTCACCTTCGCCTTCTGGTACACCGGCGGCAGGGCAGCACCGAGACCGGAGCCAAAGCTGGATACGCCGGAGATTCAGAAGATGGCCAAAAAGAAATGTGTCGAGGATACGCAGTTCATGATCACCACTCACATGCAGCTTCTCAATGACCTGAGGGACCAGGCATTAAGAGAAGGCAACAGGCGGTACGTGAACAGCAAGGGTGAGAAGATATGGATCAGCCTTCAGAACACCTGTCTGAAGTGTCATTCCAACAAGAAAGATTTCTGTGACAAGTGCCACAACTACGCTGGCGTAGAACCATACTGCTGGGACTGTCATATTGATCCGAACAGGAGTGAGTTATGAGCATGGACAGAAGAGAATTTTTGAAAGCTGCAGGGTTATCGGCTGTGGCAGGTCTGGGGGCCAAGGGCGCTTTTGACCTGTTCATGCCCGGCGATGTTGATGCTTCTGAACATGGCGGCCATTCCGGGCACGGTCACGGTCATGGAGATGAGGCAGAGGCAGGTCCCAAGATCAGGCTGGCCATGGCCATAGATGTCCTTCAGCTTAAAGACCATTCTAAAGTAGATAAAATAAAGGCCGCGTGTGATAACGCACACAACATACCGCACTGGGACAGCAAGGATGACGAGGTCAAGTGGATATGGGAAGATGAATATGAGCACGTATTCCCTGATACCCACAACGAGTATCTTGCAGATGAGGTCAGGGAGCTTCCCTTCCTTCTCATGTGCAATCACTGCGATGATCCGCCATGTGCCAGGGTATGCCCGGTTGAGGCTACCTTCAAGCGTCCTGATGGTATAGTAGCCCAGGATTATCACAGGTGCATAGGCTGTCGCTTCTGCATGGCTGCATGCCCCTACGGCTCTAGGAGTTTCAACTGGTTTGATCCCCGCATCCCTCTCAGGGCCGAGGGACGGAAGTTGAATCCCAGGTTTCCTACACGCATGAGAGGTGTTGTGGAAAAATGTAATTTCTGCGTGGAGAGGCTTGCTGAAGGAAAGCAGCCTGCATGCGTGGAGGCCTGTCCTGATGTTATGATTTTTGGAAATCTTGCCGATCCGAACTCGGAAATCAGGAAAGTGCTGCGGAAGCGTGTGTCCCTGAGGCGCAAGCTCGAGTTGGGGACTAAACCATCAGTATTCTACTTAGTGTAGGGAGAGGTTGTCATGATTGAGAGGGCCTTAAAAGGATCACCAAAGTACTGGGGCTGGGTAATATTCCTGCTGGCTATCATATCAGTAGGTTTCTTGTGTTACCTGTACCAGCTCAAGAATGGTCTCGGGATTACCGGCATGAGCCGAGACATCTCCTGGGGCGTTTATATTGCACAGTTTACCTATTTCGTCGGTGTGGCGGCCGGTGCTGTCATGCTGGTGATACCAAAATATCTCCACCACTACCAGAAATATGCAAAGATAGTGGTTTTTGGAGAGTTCATAGCCATTGCTGCGGTTACCATGTGTTTGCTCTTTATCGTGGTTGATATTGGGCAGCCAATGAGGATGTTGAACGTACTCCTGCATCCTACTCCGCATTCAATGCTTTTTTACGACATGATAGTTTTGAATGGCTATCTGGCCATCAATATCATCGTTGGGTATAATACCCTTCTTGCCGACAGGAAGGGGCTGCCCTGTCCCGGATGGGTCAAACCCTTTATATACCTGTCGATCCCGTGGGCAATAAGTATTCATACCGTCACCGCCTTCTTGTACGCGGGTGTGCCTGGCCGTCATCTTTGGCTTACTGCCGTGATGGCTCCAAGGTTCCTTGCTTCTGCGTTTGCTGCTGGTCCGTCCCTTCTGATCATGCTGCTATTATTTGTTCAGAAGGTCAGCAAGTTCAAGGTGGATCCAGAGGCAATTCAATCTGTGGCAAAGACGGTCTGTTATGCCATGATTGTGAACATGTTTCTCATGTTCATGGAGTTTTTTACGGCATACTACAGCCACATTCCAGGCCATATTGCGCCTCTCGAGTATCTATTCTTTGGGCTGCATGGGCATGATTCGCTGGTTGGCTTCATGAGATTTTCAATGGTTGCAGGCTTCCTTGGCATTTTCGTTCTGCTTGTGCCCGCCTTAAGGCGCAGTAACAAGTGGCTGGTGCTCGGTGTCGCCTCAGTATTTCTGGCAACTCTTATCGATAAGGGCGTTGGTCTTGTGATTGGCGGATTCATTCCAAATCCCTTTGAGACAATAACAGAGTATAGTGCTACCTTCCCGGAGATAATGATTGCAATATCTATATGGGCAGTTGGCGCCCTTGTATTGACAGTGCTTTACAAGGTTGCCCTGTCTGTCAGGGAGGAACAGCAGATCGCCTGATTCTATACCGGTTTTTACCGCTAAATTTTTGTTAGCAACCCGCAGTCATGAGAATGGCTGCGGGTTTTTTATTCCACCATCCGATTTTACCCTTGTCGTCCGAATTCAGAAATATTTTTCTTTTGGTCAGAGAAATGGCAATGGGTGGTTAAGTGAGGCGGAACTATTTGGCCCGCGCGGTCTGGCGGCATATCATTGCCTCCTTCATCGCCTCGATTTCTTCGCTGTACATTGAGGCCGGAAGTGACTGCCCGCACTCCGTGCAGACTACCTTTGCGTTGGCTCACCGGCCCTCTATCTCTGCATTGCCTCCACAGAACTGGCACTTCAGACCAAATTTGTCTGTTTTTTCTCCTGTGTCGGCGGCAAATTTCGTACTGGTCATATGTTCGTCTCAAACTTCCCTGCGTTTTTAGTATAAAGTGGCTGTTTCTTAACCCTTTTTATGGTATTAATATTGTCTTGCCGGAGAATTTAACAATATCCGGGACTGCCATGGACAATGAACAGTCCTGTAAAATCTACACTGGAGGATATATGTCAGACAATAAAAACAATAAGGATATGATCTCGGCAGTCGAGAAGGAGGTACGGGAAAATCCAAACTCCGTGGTCGCCCTGCACAGACTCGCCCTGTTATATGCCAGGAATGAGCGTTTTGACGATGCCATAGCAACATTTCACAAGGCACTTGAGATTGATCCCTACTCTTTTGAACTGAGGATCAATCTCGGCAGTGTTTACTTTCAGACCGGCAGGATAGAAGAGGGTATAGAGCAAAACAAGTTGGCGCTGCAGGCGCATCCTGGCGCTGCAGAGGCAATGGCCAATATTGGAGCGGCCTACCTGCATCTGGCCAAATGGGAGGAGGCGGCTGAATATCTTTCCATGGCTCTGGAGAAAAAGCCTGACATGGTACCTGCGCTGACCAGTTTGTCCACTGTTCTGGTTGAGCTCGGGCGCCTTGACGAGGCTGTCGAGGCGGCCAGGAAGGCTACCAGTCTTGCTCCCAGGCTTGGAGTTGCTCACAATAATCTGGCCGTGGCTCTGTTTTACAAGGGCCAGTACAGGGAGGCGGCGGATGCCTTGCGGCAGGCCAAGAAGTACAACTACCCGGTTCATCCTGAATTTGACAGGCAGCTCAATGAAAAGCTTTCCGAGATTGATGCGTAAGTTCTTATAATCATGGCAAGAGGACTTGATTCGATAAAACCGCTGTGTCCCTTTTGCGACACGCCCCTTGAAAGGCCCCGGGATGTAGAGCCAAAGAGGCTTGGGGATTTTGGTTATGGACGGTGCGATGAATGCGGCGCAGTCTATGTCCATGATGTAACGGGTTTTAATCTTGGCGCAGCCCTTGTGGAGGCCCTGGGATTTGCGTGTAATGACAACTGGGACATGGCTTGGGATCTGATGCCCGATCAGGATTACCATGACGTGCTGATAGAACATTATGACGAAAAAACCCACAGGATTTACCCGTCGGGGCACGACAATAATGGTGCGAGGGTTAAGGGAGCCCTCAGCTTCATCCGTCTTTTTGATGATGTAAGGCAGTTGACCGATGCAGGAGTACGGCAGCGTCTTGAAGAGGCTCCGGACGCCTCCGGCGGAGTCAGCAGACAGGCGGGGGGGCGGTTGTCCGCCGGGCATGGGAGACGTTTCTCCAAGCGGGAGGTGCAGCAATCAGTTGCCGGGAGGAGACTTGGTGAGTTAATTACCATGGCCCTTCAGGACAGGCTTGTGCTGAGAAAGATTCAGCGCCTGCTCTACTCAGCTGATGAACAGCAACGCTGGAACGCTGTTCTGATGCTGGGAGGAGTTGCAGGCGCGCTGGCAAAATCTGATCCGACCCTGGTTGGCGATCTTGTGCGAAGGCTTCTTTATGCAGCCAATGATTCTGCTGCCGCAAACTGGGGTACTATCGAGGCCATTGGAGAGATAATTCGCTGTCAGCCCGGTATTTACGGCTCCTTTGTCAGGCATATTATAGGGCTGCTGCCGGACAAGCCTTCAAGGCCAGCTATTTTATGGGCTCTCGGCAGGATAGGGGAGCTCTATCCCAAGCTTGTGAAGAGCGCCTCATTCTTTCCACTTCTTGATTTCCTGGAATCCGATGATGATACAGTGCGGGGTTATGCGGTATGGGCGCTGGGGAGGATGCGTTCCCGCGAGGCGCTTACCGCATGCAGGAGGCTATGCAGCGATACGGCCCCACTTTCCATCTTTGACGGAGACAAGATTATTGATACAACAGTTGGCCGGCTCGCGCTTGAGGCTGTTACTACCATGGAATCGGAAGTTTCCGAAGGCGACAAGAGAGGAGGAATCATGACTACGGAAAATGATCAGGCTGGAGCACAACCACAAATTACTGAGGAAAGTCAACGCGTAATCGAGGCCCGTACCGTTTATCAGGAGGCTGACATCCTTAAAAATCGCGGCCAGTCTCTCGATGCCTTGGATAAATTTGAACAGGTATTGGCCATATTCGATGAAGAGGGTTATGAGGTAGAGGTGGCTAATGTTTGCGAGAAAATCGGAGATCTTCATGTAATGAGAGGAAACTTTCAGGCAGCGCTCTCTCCTTATAAGCGTACCCTTGCGGTGTGCGAAAAATATGGCGACCCTGTAAGTACAGTAATAATCATCGAGAAGATCATTGACGTTTACAGGCAGTTGAAGGAGTGGGAGAAGGTGCTGCCTTACTACTTCAGGGCCCTGGAACTTGTGGAAGATCTCAGCGAGGTAAAGCGTTCAGCCCTGTTTCTGGCTGGCATCGGAGACGTTTATGAGCGTCTGGGCAGGCACCGGGATGCGCTTGATGCCTATGTACTTGCGGAAAAGCTCTACAGAAACATGGGGGCCAGGGAAAAGGCCGATCTGCTGGCCTCTGGGATCAAGCAATTGAAAAATGCCCTTGGTGAAGAGTAACGGGCTACTATTTTTTGAAGGTTCCCCTGAACAGCGGCGTTCTACCCGCCCTGTTGGGGCCTTTCCGAAAGTAGTATGGCAGCTACAGGCCAGCGTTTTCTGCCCATATCCCTGTTGATTTCAGTAGAAATTGCCTGAAGCTGATCTTGAATCACATCCAGACGGATTGTTGGATAAGTAGTTCCGGGTTGAAATCCGGAAAGTTGACATACATGCCCGGTTCCGGCGATTTCGGTTGGAACTCCATATGTTCTGCAGTTAACCGGCCGTGCCATGTATGTAATGCACCTTTTATCGTCGGAGAGCAGGGGGCAGCGGATCCTGACCGTGGCAAGATCTGCCCGGTCAGCAATCATCTGATTCCACTCCTTCATGGCCCTGTCAGCGTTTTTCAGTGCGATCCGCCTGGTTTTGCGGGGTAACTCCCTGAAACTCTGCAGTATATAGTAGCCTTCCACCAGAGAGACATCAAATGCGGCGTGACAGCAGTCTGAACAGCCGGCATGACACCTGTATTCATGGGAATGTGTTTGGATAATCTGCCCGGTGGCGTTATCTATGGCCTCATAGAGTTCCTGCAGCTTTGCGAACATTTTTTGACCCTTATCTAGACAGCCGACTTTCCGGTTTGGGTGCACCAAGACTGCCTTTGAAAAAAACGGCGGTGTTGCTCCGTTAAGCAGATACTGTCTCCCTGACGGCTGAAAGGCATGCACGCAAGGTTGAGGGGGCGCCATGACCGTAACAAGGAGGTTCTCATCGTGAAGAATGATACTAATAAAAAAGAGGGAACGTGCAAGAGGTGCGGGACATGCTGTTGCAGTGGGGGGCCCGCGCTACATGTGCAGGACAAGGAACTTGTGATGGAGGGAACGCTATTGCCGGTGCACCTTATAACCTACCGCAAGGGGGAACCAGCCTGGGACCCGTCAAAAAGGGAGCTTGTCGCCCTTCCACAGGAGATGATAAAAATAAGGACCGTGGAGGGTTCAACCACCTGCATACTGTACAACAGCACCGGAGCGGCATGCAGCATATATGAACAGCGGCCAGAGGAGTGCCGTGCTTTGAAGTGTTGGGATACCACGGATATAGAGGCGCTCTTCCTGAAGGACCTCCTGCAGCGCGATATGCTTTTTTCAGGCTCCGGAACCCTGAAACAGCTTGTTGACGCCTACGAAAGGGCAATACCTGTAGAAGACATTCTCTTTTTCTGCAATGTGGTCAAGACGGCGGATGCGGAGGAGAGGGGCAGGGCACTTGCCCATATGAACCTTGTTGAAAAAGTTGATAATGAATTCAGGCAGAAGGCATGTGAAACCTTGGGGCTTGGCAGGGATGACCTGTTGTTTTATTTCGGAAGTCCTGCCAGGGACATTTTTGAACGTGTAAGCATGCTGGAAGGGCCAACATAGGCAATTTGTCTGGCCACCGGAACGCAATTTGTGCTGCCTGCATGGTCTGGTATAAGCCAGGCAATAAAAAGGCCCTCTTTTGGAGGGCCTTTGACATTTTATTTAATTCAGCAGCCGGTATTACTCTTCACCACCGAACTGTTCGGCCTCGGTCTTGCCAAAGCCGGGAACTCCGTACATTGTAGTACTTCCTGATGAGAAGAACTCCAGCTTGCCTTCGTTAACAAGGGCATTGGCCGCCTTCTTGATCTCTCTGGGCTTTGCGTCAGGGTCAGCCTTGTAAAGGTCCTTGATATACATCTTGGACTTGTGAGCTGCCTTCTTGGTGGCAAAAGCCAGGACTTTTTCCTTGAGTTCGTCGATATTAACTGCCATGACGTTACTTCTCCACTTTTAGAGGTTATCGGTATGAACACTCCACTTGAACTGCGTAGTGGTGTGATATGTGTCGTAAGCGAGACGGTAATCGTCGATGGACTTGTCGGTAAAGGGAATCTCGCATTTTTCGTAGAAGCGCTCCCAGCCGATGCGCTCTGCCCACTCGCCGATGCGCTCGTACTTCCTTGCGTCGGAGGCGTAAACCTCAATGATCTTCTTGATGACCTTGGTGGTTGAAGGCCAGCGGGGAGGCTCATTGGGGATGTAAGGAATAACGAGCTTGGAGAACTTGGGTGCGCTTATCCTGTTGGAGATCTTCCCGCCAACAAGGATTGCGATACCGTCGCCATCCATGTCTGCAAGAGGCATTGCAGGACACATGGTGTAGCAGTTACCGCAGAACATGCAGCGCTCTTCCTTTACGCGGACTGTCTTCTGCTTCTCGCCATTGATTTCAACCGTGGCGGGCTTGATTGCTCCAAGCGGACATGCTGCAACAGCCAGCGGGATTTCGCACACACCTGTAATACGGTCGTCCTCAATGAATGGAGGCTTGCGGTGTACACCGAGGATGGCGATATCTGAGCAGTGAACAGCGCCGCACATGTTCAGGCAGCATGCCAGGGCAATACGTACCTGAGCAGGCAGCTTGTGGCTTCCGAAGTAGTCAAATACCTCGTCCATCACCGCCTTTACAACACCTGATGCGTCTGTAGCCGGCGTGTGGCAGTGTACCCAGCCCTGGGTGTGAACGATGTTGGTTACGCCTGCGCCGGTTCCGCCTACAGGGAACTTGTAGGATCCGCCAGGGAATTTGCGTCCCATGAGATCGTCCTTGAGGGCGCGCATCTTCTCTTCGCTGTCAACATTGAATTCGATGTTGTTACGGGTTGTCCAGCGCACTGAACCTTCGCAGTACTTGTCCGCAATGTCGCAGATCTCGCGGATGGTATCAGTGGTGATGAGACGGGGTGATGCGCAGCGCACAACGTAGCATTCGTCTCCGGTCTCGCTTGTATATTTGAGAACGCCTGGCTCCAGTATTTCATGAGTCTTCCATTTGCCGTAGTTGTTCTTGATGATCGGCGGGAAGAACTGCTCATAGTGTGGCGGGCCGATGTCTGTGATCCTGTTGGCCATTGGCTTTTTGGGATCATAGAGCTTCGCTGCCAGGTCTTTGTCGTAAGGTTTAGCGACGACTTCTTTGATATTGGCTCCCGGATTGTCTGGCCATTTTTCAACGAACATATCTTTTAATTCCTCCTGTTAGGTTCAAGTTAATTAAGCAGCGTGCCTTGCGCGGAATTCCTTGATGTCGCGTTCCCAGCCACCCTCAACTTCATCAGCGCTCCAGAAGACGTAGGGGTTGGACCTGGGCTCTTTCACATGCTGCGGAATGGGTTTGAGGCCAGCGCGTTTGATGAACTCCTTGAGTGACTGGCGCTGGATAAGCTCGCCGAAACGCTCGCGGTTTTTACCCTCTTCCATCCACCAATCCCAGATGTTGTCAACGAACTCCTTGAACTCGTCAAGGTCGTCTTCCATCTTGATGAACGGTATGGCCAGTGTTGACATCTGAGCACCGTCAAGGATAGGCGCCTTTGCACCGCAGAGGATGGTTGCGCCGGTGTCGGTGCCGGGGCGGAGGGCTGCTGGCATCACGTTGATGCAGTGCATGCAGCGTGTACACTCGCGGTTGTCAATCTTGAGCTCGTCACCCTCCATCCACATACAGTTTGTGGGACAGAGGTCGATTACCTCTTTCTGGATATCGAATGCGCCCCAGTCCCTGTCGCTGTGTGCGCCGCCGTTCGGAGCGATCTCGCCGCCGATATAAGCCTTTACAGCCTCCTGGTCTATGCGGATGTCGTCTCTCCATGTACCGATTATGGAGCAGCATGAACGGGCGATGGCTGCAACACAGTCATTGGGGCAGCCTGAGACCTTGAATTTGAACTTGTAGGGGAAGGCCGGCCTGTGGAGCTCATCCTGGTAGGTCTGGGTCAGGTTGTAACAGATCTCCTGGGTGTCAAGGCATGACCACTCGCAGCGGGCCTTACCGATGCAGCAGGAGGGGGTACGCAGGTTGGAGCCTGAACCACCGAGGTCAACATTCATCTGATGGGTAAGGTCGTAGAAAATCGGCTCAAGCTCGTCTGTAGAAGTGCCAAGCAGAACCATGTCGCCTGTGGAGCCGTGAAGGTTAGTCATGCCGCTTCCGCGATGATCCCACATCTCGCAGATCTTGCGGAGGTAATCAGTAGTATAGAATTTGCTTGCGGGCTGGTTTACGCGGACGGTATGGAAGTGGGCGATGCTGGGGAACTGCTCCGGAACGTCTGAGTAACGGCCGATTACGCCGCCGCCGTATCCGAAAACCCCCACGATACCACCGTGTTTCCAGTGTGTTTCCTTGTGCTTGAACGAGAGTTCAAGCTGACCCAGAAGGTCCAGACATGCCTGCTTGCCGCTCAAGCCTTTCTGCTCGATATCATCGACAAAGCTTGGGAATGGACCTGATTTTAGGTCATCTAACATCGGAGTGTCATGCT
>JALVQQ010000044.1 GCA_027025395.1 Deltaproteobacteria bacterium
CGGTTTGTAGCGGCAGGCCGTCAGTACCCGCTCAGAAAACACGCCTGTAATCACGGTTCGTTTCACCGTGGAAACGGGTGGTTTTGCCGGCTCCATTCCAGGGGAGTTGCCCAGGCGGGCCAGCCAAAAACAAGATTTCAGTCGGTCTGATCCGGAGCGGACCACATATTCAAACATTCAAGAGGTGAGAACTATGAGTGACCAGGACAAAATTACCAGTTTGTTACAGGAACAGCGTGTCTTCAAGCCCTCCCGCAAGGGCCAGCAGCGCGCACATGTAAAAAGCATGAAGGAGTACAAGGAGCACTACAAGGCATCCATGGATGACCCGGCTGGCTTCTGGGGCAAAAGGGCCGGAGAGCTCATCACATGGTTCCGCAAATGGCGCACCGTGGTGAAGGCCGATCTCTACAAACCCGAAATTCAGTGGTTCGTGGGCGGCCAGCTCAATGTATCCTACAACTGCCTTGACCGTCACCTTGAGGACGGACGCCGCAACAAGGCGGCGATTATATGGCAGGGCGAGCCAGAGGATGACGTAAAGGTCTATACATACCAGATGCTTCACACCGAGGTATGCAGGTTTGCCAATGTGCTCAAGAAGAAGGGGGTGCGCAAGGGCGACAGGGTTTCCATTTACCTTCCAATGATCCCGGAGCTTGCCATTGCAATGCTGGCATGCGCCAGGATAGGAGCGATGCACAGCATCGTTTTTGCAGGCTTCAGCGCAAGCAGTCTTAAAAACAGGATACAGGACTGCCAGGCAAAACTGCTCATCACCGCTGACGCTGTGCTCAGGGCCGGCAAAACCATTCCGCTCAAGCCAAATGCTGATGAAGCCCTTAAAGACTGTCCAACCGTGGAGTCATGCATTGTAGTGCGCCGCGCAGGCAATGACATTGACATGCAGGAAGGCCGCGATTCGTGGTGGCATGATGAAATTAGCGCCAGTGACATATCTGACAAATGCGACGCGGAACCCATGGGCGCGGAAGACATCCTTTTCATCCTGTATACAAGCGGCAGCACGGGCACACCCAAGGGAGTTGTGCATACAACCGGCGGCTACCTGACATACGCCGCCCATACCACACAGTGGGTATTTGACCTCCACGATGACGATGTTTACTGGTGTACCGCCGACATCGGCTGGATTACAGGCCATACATATATCGTTTACGGTCCTCTGGCGCTTGGCGGAACCAGCGTGATGTTTGAAGGCGTGCCTTCATATCCCGACCCCGCGCGTTTCTGGAAAATAGTTGAAAAATTCAAGGTCAATATCTTCTATACAGCGCCTACCGTAATCAGGGCCCTGATGCGTGAAGGAACCGAATGGACAGAAAAATATGACACCTCATCCCTCAGGGTGCTGGGTTCGGTTGGTGAACCCATCAACCCGGAAGCCTGGATGTGGTACTACAAATACATTGGCCATGAAAAACTTCCCATAGTTGATACCTGGTGGCAGACAGAGACCGGCGGAATACTCATTTCTCCGCTGCCGTTCGCCACGCCTCTCAAACCCGGCTCTGCCACTTATCCGCTGCCCGGAGTCGATGCGGCAATTCTAAGGGAGGACGGAACAGAGGCATCCACCAATGAAGGTGGCCACCTGGTGATCAGACGCCCTTGGCCCGGAATGCTGCGCGGTGTTTTCAACAACCCGGAACGCTTCAAGAGCACCTATTTTGAACGCTTCCCCGGAGTATATGATGCCGGTGACGGGGCGCGGCGTGACGAGGACGGCTACTTCTGGATCATGGGGCGCCTGGACGATGTAATAAACGTATCCGGTCACCGCATGGGCACGGCGGAAATCGAGTCCGCCCTGGTATCCCACGAGAAGGTGGCGGAAGCCGCGGTTGTTGGCATGCCGCACCCGGTCAAGGGACAGGCTATCTACGCCTATGTCACCCTGAAGGCCGGCGTGGAAGAGAGCGAAGACCTCAAGAAAGAGCTCAGGACCCATGTCCGCAAGGAAATCGGGCCCATTGCCTCACCTGAAGTCATCCAGTTTGCCAGCGGCCTTCCAAAGACCAGAAGCGGCAAGATCATGCGCCGTATCCTGCGGAAGATTGCCGCAAACGACACCAGTGATTTCGGTGACACCTCCACCCTTGCCGATCCTTCTGTAATCGAGAACCTGATTGAAGGACGCAAGGCCAGCTAACCCGCAATCCGGCAGGGAAACGGGGCGGGTGCCGCGCCTGCCCCGTTCCCGAACCGGACAGGGCTGATATACATAGCCTGGCCTGGGCCCCGCGACACACGCGAGCCTCAATTTTCAAAGGTTGTAAAATGAGCATTAATGACAAAAACAGTGTGCATTCAGTTTCACCGGAAGTGGTGCTGACCTTTCTCAAAAAGACCATTCCGTTCAACGAACTTGACGACTCCACGCTGCGGGACATAGCCAGGCACATCATAATTGATTTCTTTCCCAAGGGGACAGTGCTCTTCAAACAGGACGAAACAGAGGTAGAATATCTCTATATCATCCAGAAAGGCGGCATGAAAATTTATCTGAAGGATGAGGAGGGCGGCATTACGCTGAAAGACTTCAGGGGCGAAGGCGCCTATATAGGCGCGTTGCCCATCATCCAGGGCACCCGCGCCAACCTGAATGTGGAAACCGTTGAAGACACCTTCTGTTTTCTGCTCCCCAAAAAGATATTCCTTGATCTCGTCCAGTCGAACTCAAGGATAACCCAGTATTTTCTGAAGAGTTTTTCTGAAAAATTTATACGCACCGCATACCGTGAACTGCGTCACCGGAACATGGTGCCGCGCACCGAGGGCACTCTCTTCCTGTTCAGCGCAAAGGTCAGGGACATAGTCAGAAGAGAACCGGAATTTATCGGCGAGGACAGGCCGGTCCAGGAGGCTGCCCGCAGGATGGCAGATCTGCACATCGGCTCCCTGCTTGTAAAATCTGCTGACGGACAGGTAGCCGGAATCGTAACCGACAAGGACCTTCGCACAAAAATTGTCGCGGCAGGCAGGGGCCTGGACACCCCGGTACGGGACATAATGGCGTCCCCTGTCCACACCATCCCCGACAGCGCCGTCTGTTTTGATGCGCTGCTGACCATGATGAAACAGCAGATACATCACCTTGCCGTGGAGCATGACGGGGAAATAAGGGGCATAATCACCGCTCACGACATCATGGTCCTTCAGGGCAGTTCGCCGCTGTACCTGTTCAGGGAAATAGTGGCCCAGCGCAGAATCGAGGGACTCTACCCCCTGTCCCAGAAAGTGCCCCTGGTTGTACGCACCCTTATTGAAGAGGGGGCAAAGGCGAACAACATCACAAGAATGATCACAATACTGAACGACCACATTCTGGACAGGCTGCTCACCCTGCTTATCGACGAGATGGGGCCGCCGCCACTTCCATTCTCCTGGCTTCTCATGGGAAGCGAAGGACGAAAGGAACAGACCTTCAGAACGGATCAGGACAACGCCATTGTCTATGAGGACAGTGACGACCCGGAACTCAACAGAGAGGCGGAAAAATACTTTGAAAAATTTGGCCAATCAGCAATAGACCACCTTGAAAACTGTGGCTATCCAAGGTGTCCGGGGGATATAATGGCGTCCAATCCGAAATGGAGGCAGCCGTTCAGCCAGTGGCAGGGCTACTTTGACCACTGGATTGACTCACCCGAGCCAAAGGAAGTGCTTCATGCCTCCATCTTCTTTGATTTCAGACACGGCTTCGGTGATTCCTCAATGCCGGACAAACTGAGAGAGCACATTATCAGGCGGAGTGAAAGGCAGCAGATATACCTGCTTCACATGGCCCGGGACTATCTGGGCCAGAGGGTGCCGCTGTCCTTTTTCAGGAATTTCATTGTTGAAAAAAACGGAGAGCACAAGAACAAACTGGACATAAAGCACAAGGGCCTTACGCCCATCATCAATTTTGCACGCATCCTCTCCCTTAAAAACGGCATAAAGGAGACCAACACCATATCGAGGCTTCATGCCCTGGCCGATCACGGACATATTACCGGCGAGCTCTGCTCAACCGCCTGCGACGCCTATGAACTCCAGATGCAGATGCGTTTTGTCCACCAGCTGAAACAGCTTGAAAACGGCGTGCAGCCTGACAACTATATTGATCCGGGCCAGCTGAGCGACCTTGAAAAACAGATGCTCAAGGACGCATTTGCCGTCATAGAGCGTCTGCATGCAATTTTGAAATCGATGTTCCCGGCGATCTGAACCTTGCCTGATGAAAGTGTTCAGGGAATTATGGGGTTCGCTGTTCCGCAAGCCCCATCCGGCAATACTGAGAAACAGGGAAATTTTTCAGGATTTTGACCAGTCGCTGCCGCTGAGCCATTATGATTTTGTTGTTTTCGATACCGAACTTACAGGGCTTAACAAGAGAAAGGATGAAATAGTTTCAATTGGCGCGGTAAGGATAAGGAACCTGCACATAGAACTCAGCAGTTCCTTTTATGAGCTTATCAGGCCCGTAACCCTTGAATCAACGGACTCCACGCTCATTCACCGCATCACGCCCGACCAGCTCAGGAATGCCAGGCCGCCTGAGGAGGTGCTGCCTGACTTCATAGATTTCTGCGGCAATGCCCTGCTGGTTGGACATTTTGTAGGTATTGACATGACTTTTCTTAACAGGACGTGTAAAAAGACACTCGGCGGACATATACTTAACCCCAGTGTTGACACCATGCGGCTGGCAAGGGGATATATTGAAGGCCGTGGAGTTTACTCCTATGGCCATACGGACCAGTCAATATCCTACAGGCTTGAGGACCTTTCCAGCAGATTTGATCTGCCACGGTTCAAGCCTCATAACGCACTTGAAGATGCAATGCAGACTGCGTATCTTTTTCTGTTTTTTCTAAAAAAATTAAAGAAAGGGGGGATCAAGACACTTAAACAGCTATACCAGGCAGGCAGAATATGGCGCCTGATGTAGACAGGGAGAGCATGCGTCAGGAATGCGATTCCGCATGCGGTTGCCCGGCGCGCCTTTTAAAAACCTGGCATGGTGCATGGTCCATGCACGCCTGGCATCCGCGCCGGAGCGGCTGGCTGCCTGGGACCGACCATCACTGCCGCGCCTCGAAGGCAGCGCGGCATACAGTCCAATAACCTTTGTTCATGGCAAAATCACTATAGGGAGGATTATATGAACAGTCAGAATGATAGAAACGCCTATTGGAAGGCCAACCTTAATCTGGTTGCCTTCTGTCTTTTCATCTGGTTCCTGGTTTCCTACGTTTTCGGGATCCTGCTGGTGGAACCTCTCAACACCATCCGCATTGGCGGATACAAGCTCGGTTTCTGGTTTGCGCAGCAGGGTTCAATCTATACCTTTGTTGCCCTGATTTTCTTTTATGCCGCGCGCATGAACGTAATTGACAAGAAATTCAATGTTCACGAAGACTAAAGGGAGGATACAAGAATGAGCCTTCAAACCATGACATTTCTTGTAGTGGGCGCCACTTTTGCCCTCTACATATTCATAGCCATAAAATCAAGGGCCTCAAGCACGGGAGAATTCTATGTAGCCGGCAAGGGCGTTCATCCGGTGCTTAACGGCATGGCCACGGGCGCTGACTGGATGAGCGCCGCATCATTTATCTCAATGGCCGGGCTCATTGCCTTCAAGGGGTATGACGCCTCGGTGTTCCTGATGGGATGGACAGGCGGCTACTGCCTGCTTGCCATGCTGCTGGCCCCCTACCTCCGCAAGTACGGCAAGTTCACCGTGCCGGAATTCATCGGAGACAGGTACTACTCCAACATAGCAAGGGTGGTTGCCGTTATCTGCCTCATAACCGCATCCCTCACCTATGTTATCGGCCAGATGAAGGGTATCGGCGTTGCATTTTCCCGCTTCCTGGAGCTCCCCTTTGAAATGGGCCTCCTGGTGGGCATGATAATAGTCTTTATCTACGCGGTGCTTGGCGGCATGAAGGGTGTGACATATACCCAGATTGCCCAGTACTGCGTGCTGATCTTCGCATACACGGTGCCCGCCATCTTCATTTCACTTCAGCTCACCGGCCACATCTTGCC
Organism: Deltaproteobacteria bacterium; assembly: GCA_027025395.1. Lineage (GTDB taxonomy): Bacteria > Desulfobacterota > Dissulfuribacteria > Dissulfuribacterales > QOAL01 > S144-17. The sequence continues at coordinate 6,064 of JALVQQ010000044.1, forward strand.
GCAGATCGGGCTTGGGTCCACAATGAACGACGGCAGCAACGTATTCCTGCTGGACAAGCTTGACAAAACACTGGTTGACCTGGGCTTTAACCAGTACACCGTTCGCAACGGGGGCATGCTGAACATCTTCCTTTACACCATGTCTCTCATGATCGGTACTGCAGGGCTGCCCCACGTCATCACCCGCTTCTTTACTGTTCCCAAGGTCAAGGACGCCCGTTCATCAGTAGGCTGGTCCCTGGTTTTCATTGCAATCCTCTACACCACCGCCCCTGCTGTCGGCGCCATGGCAAGGCTCAACCTCATGGAGACAATCAGGCCAACCACCGGCCCACATGCAGGAGAATGGCTGGAGTATGAGAAGCGTCCCGACTGGTTCAAAAACTGGGAAAAAACAGGCCTTCTCAAATTTGAAGACAAGAACCAGGATGGCAGAATCCAGTACGTTGGTCCCAAGTATCAGGGCATCAAAAACGAAATGGTCAAGGTTGACCGCGACATCATGGTGCTTGCAAATCCTGAAATTGCCAAACTTCCCAACTGGGTTATCGCCCTGGTGGCAGCCGGTGGCATTGCAGCCGCCCTGTCAACCGCCGCCGGTCTTCTCCTGGCCATATCGTCTTCAATATCCCATGACCTGCTCAAGGGTATTGCAATGCCTGACATGAGTGACAAGGCAGAGCTGCTCGCAGGCCGCATAGCAATGGCAGGCTCCATCCTGGTAGCCGGTTACTTCGGGCTTCATCCTCCGGGATTCGCAGCGCAGGTTGTCGCACTGGCATTCGGACTTGCCGCATCCTCAATTTTCCCTGCCCTGATGATGGGTATTTTTGTAAAACGCATCAACAACATAGGCGCGGTAGCCGGCATGCTTACAGGCCTTGGAGTAACTCTCGTTTATATCTTCTGGTTCAAGGGATGGTTCTTCTG
>JALVQQ010000045.1 GCA_027025395.1 Deltaproteobacteria bacterium
TGCCAGCACTGGCACGCCTTCCGTTTTCCTGCACCCGGTGGAGGCCATGCACGGCGACCTCGGCATGGTCATGCCCGGTGACGTGGTCCTTGCCATCTCAAACAGCGGAGAGACGTCGGAGCTTAACGCCCTGCTTCCGGCCCTGAGGGCACGGGGCGTGCCGGTTATTGCTCTTACCGGAGGGCTCTCTTCAACCATGAGCAGGCTCAGCCGGATTGTCATTGATACCGGAGTAGAAAAAGAGGCCTGCGCCCTGGGTCTCGCCCCCACTGCAAGCACCACCGCGGCCCTTGCCGTGGGGGACGCCCTGGCAGTGGTGCTGCTCAGGATGCGGGAATTCAGCGAAAAGGATTTCAGGCGAAACCACCCCTCGGGCTCACTTGGCGAAAGGCTCAAGGTCTCGGTTGGCCAGGTCATGTTGACCGGAGCCGAGGTGCCGGTGGTAAAGAGCGGGACGCCAATGGAAGAGGCAATGGCCGAGCTTGACGCCAAACGCCTTGGCGCGGTCCTGGTTCTCGATGGTGATGAACGGGTCACCGGAATTGTAACCGACGGCGATCTTAGAAGGGCCCTGCTGCGTTTCAGGGGGAACCTCGGCAACCGCAAGGTGGAAGATGTCATGACAGGCAATCCCAAGCAGGTCACTCCCGACACCATGGCGGCTGATGCCCTGGCGCTCATGGAGCAGCACCTCATCACCGTGTTGCCCGTGGTTCAGGGTGATTCACGCCTTGCTGGTATAGTCCACCTTCATGATCTGCTTGGCAAGGGACAGTTCCGTTTCATCTGATATTGTGTGGCCCGGCCACGTTCAGCCCGGACAGTCGGTTATTGACCCCCTGATTCCTTCGAGCCAGGTTTTCCTGGGGCGCAAGCGTCCAGTTTCAGCCCGGCCTTTTCCGTTTTGATATATGCAGCTTGACAATTTTATTGTTTTTTTAAATATCAGCAAAATAAACAGGCGCCGCCATTATTTGCCAATAATGCCGGTATTTTTTGTTATATTGAGGTTGCGCCGCATTGTCCGGTGCAACGTGCCACTTTATATCTTCTAAGGAGAGGAGAGATTCATGAAACACCAACTGTTATCCAGGAGTTTTTATGTTGTAGCGTTGTTGCTCATCCTGTCCACCAGCGCGATGGCCGCCGGACTGTTCAACCAGGACGTGGTGGCAACCCACGAAGGTTCCTCTGTGACCCTGGGAAATGTAGGTGTTGGGGGGAAATACTATCAGGGAACCTGGACAATGGACGAGCAAGGCAAACTTAACCTCGACATTTCAAGCGTGGCCGAAATGAATAACAGTTCGGCATTCAACTACCTTGAGGCATTCAGGCTGCGCAAGAAAGCTGTGGACGTTGACGGATCAGACCCGGTGCTGGAAAATTTCCGGGATGTCAGTGATGGCTGCCGGTCCTACTTTTCGTATCTTCACAGCAATAACCAGAATATGTACTGCTGCCAGGGAGACAATTTTTTCAGGATTCTGGGGCAGAAGACCGACTCATATACAATGATATTCCGGAATTTTGAGCTTCCTTCCTTCATGCAGCCGGGCAGCAGTGTGGCAAGAGAGGTGCAACAGGTAATAAGCACGGCACGTGGCGACAGAACCAGAACCTGGTTTGTGCAGGTAAGCGTGCATGACGATCCAGCGCAGAATGCGTGGAGGATGTTTTTCTCTTTTTGCAGTGCAGGAAAGTTCACCACAAAATTTTTTGTGCATGACAAGCAGAGCCTGAAGCTTTTGGACACCAAAAAGGTTGGCATTGGTCCATGGCCTGAATAGTTTTCGAAAATTACAGATGATTATACCATAGCCAAACCAAGGAGTTTCAAGATGAAAAAGATAATCAGCAAAACAATATATTGTATAGGCGTTATCCTTTTTACAGCTATAGCGGCCCGGGCCGCCGGTCTTGATGATCTGTTTAACAGCAATGTGCTTGTCAGCAGATCGGGAACGTCGGTGACCATAAGCAATGTCGCCGCGGCAGGCGGTGTGTACAGGGGCACCTGGACCATGGACGAGGAATTCAATATGAACATCACCAATATTGAGCGTGAAGACCAGGGCGCTTCCTGTGATTTTGCCCATGCATGGCAGGTGCTGAGGAATAGTGCAGAAACTGACGAAGCGGATGCTGGCCTTTCCAGGTTTTCAAACCTGCAGGGCTGTGAATCATTTTCGAGTTACGAGTGGGGGGGCTCTACCTTCTACACATGCAAGGGAGCAAACTTTTTAAGAATACTCGGTGGGACCAACGGCAGAGTGTCGTTCGAATATGGAAATTTTGACATGCCGCTCTACATGACTGGTGGCTCGGTCAAGACAATGGCGGTATCAGGCCACATCACCACCCCAGAGGGGGAGGCCGATTTTACGACCTATGTCAATTTGGCCCTGTTTGACACAGGCGACACCTGGACGATGCTTGTGCACACTTATTCTCCATCCAAGTACGGTGCGAAATACCTTGTTTTCAACAAAGGCACATACGAGGTGGTGGAGGCGCACGAGGCGTATGACAACTGGCCGGCGGATTAGCCGGTTAATCCTTCAATAACCGTCTGCAATGTCCCTGATGCGGCGCCGGGCATGGTTCTGCCTGACGCCGCTTTTTTTATAAAATCTGGGTAAAACATGGGAAACACGTACTCCGGCAATATCAGGGGATGATTTCCGAGATTCCAGGAAACAGGCCCAGGCTCAGGGCCTGGACGCTGATGACGGGCAGAAGGTCCAGATGGGTTTAACAGTCAAGGCTCTGATATGAGCATGACTGCGTTACGGTGATGAAGGTGTTGCCAGTTTGGTGGGTAAATCATGCGGGGCGGACATGACCCTGCCCCGCATTTCCGGTTTGAAGACCTGGCGGCTGATGCGCACCAGCCCGTTCAATCCCGCCCCTTTTTTCGTCTGCCGGCAGAAGCGGCATCGGGGGCAGTGAGTGGCGCGCATGTCCGCCATCTTCCTCAATATGACCGTTCCTGTTATTCGCCCTGCTTGCCTGTTTGGCTGCTGAACGACTTTACAGCCCTTTCCTTGAATTCGTAGAGTTTTGCCTTCAGCTCATCAAAGAGTTTTTCCGCCTTGTTTTTGCCCTTAATTTCCTTTTCAATGGATGATATGGCATCGTCAAGGTTCTTGTAGGAAGTGTCGCTGCTGCTGGTATATCCAAGGGCCTCGGCAAGCTTGAGTTGGGTGCGTGCCGCATCAAGATGCTTCAATGCCTGCTCCTTGTCCTTCTTTGCGCTCTTTTTCGCCTCATCAATAAGAGCCTCTGCCTTCAGCAGCGGGATTGGTATTATGATCTCGGTTCGTACGAGGGTGTTAAGGGCCATTTCCAGTACATCTTTCGCCTCATCCGTCTTGTTTTCATGAAGGTACTTTGCGGCAAGTTTAAGCGCCTGGGGATATGATACAAGCGGCAGGTTTACAGTAATAATATCGATTTCACTCTGGATGGTATCAAGCAGACGCCGCGCTTCCTGGATATGTCCTTCCTTGATCAGTTTTTTGACTTCCTTCATGTTGTCATGAATGGAGTCAAGATCACCTGCGTACTCAACGGCGACTATTGACGAATCAATGGGCAGCAGCGCCGGGGCTTTTTGGTTTGCAAGTACTACCTCAAGCTTTCCAATGGCCTTTTCCAGATCCTTCAGTGCGGCTGCGGTATCTTTCTTGCCCAGCTTGTCAAGCACCTTGTGAGTGAGCACCAGTGCGTCAACCGCCTCCTGCACTACCTTGGACAGGCCCGATTTTGCCTCTTTTTTTGCATTTGCTATCGCATCGGAACTTACCTTTGCCGATGTCTCAGCCATCACATTGCCTGCTGTAAGGCCCAGGACAAGGGCGGTTGATAGAACAAAACATATAAATCTTTTCATTGATTAAACCTCCGTATAATATTATTTTCCTGTTTTGTTTGTTTGGTGTGCCGTTTTTTTAAATGCGGCTTATTATACATCAAAACAGCGCGTTATGATCTGCTGTAGTGGTGTCGTTTTTGTGGGTCCGTGCCCGGGCGGTTTTTAAGCTAAGTACTGTCAGCGTATTGTCAAGACTGGCGGCAGCTGCTTGCGGCAGCCGGGCCTGATCCGTGCTCCATGCCGCAACAGCAGGAGCATTTCCGTTTGTGGGATGCCGGGTATGTTCACTGCTGGTTCGGCCCGGCGGCGAGGCGGGATTGGGGGTCAGGCATGAGGTGCCGGTAATCAGCAGATTCTGGGAAGGGGTTCCCCGGACAGTGGTTCGATAAGGCGTGACCCCCCTGATCTGGTTGAAAGTATAACATTTGCTGCCCGGTTCCCGGTTACTCTGCCAATTACCGTGGCGCCGGAGCCCTGTTCAACCGAGCGCATAAGCTCCCTGATGGTGGAGGCCTGTTCCCTGGCCGCAATGACTATGCAGCGTCCCTCGTTTGCCAGATAGAGCGGATCAATACCCGTGAGTTCACATACTGCTCTGACCGGTGGTTCAACCGGAATGGCCTCTTCCTCTATTTCAAAACAGCAGCCGCTCGATTCCGCAAGCTCCCACAGGGCCGTGGCCAGCCCTCCACGGGTGGGGTCGCGCATGGCATGAACCGCATCTGGCGCGGTTTCAAGAATGGCCGCGGCGAGGTGATTGAGCGGACAGGTGTCACTGGTCAGAACATCGTTGCTGTCAAGGCCCAGGCGCTCCGCAAGAATGGTTGCTCCATGATTGGCAATGCTTCCGGAAACCAGAATGGCGTCGCCCTGGCGAATTCGCGACGGGGAAATGTTTATGCCCTCGGGAATTTGGCCTATTCCGGAGGTGTTTACAAATATCTTGTCAGCCTTTCCCCTGGGAACCACCTTGGTGTCACCCGTGACTATATCCAGGCCGGCATGGCCGCATGCCCTGGCGATGTCCTGAAGTATGGCTTCAAGCTGAGCCAACTGGAACCCCTCCTCAAGGATAAATGAAAGGCTGAGACAAACCGGTGCGGCTCCGCTCATTGCCAGGTCGTTTACAGTGCCGTTTACAGCAAGGTCTCCTATGCTTCCGCCAGGGAAAAATATGGGATCCACAACGTAACTGTCAGTGGAAAACGCCATGCGCCCGTCAACACTGCCAATGACCGCTGAATCCTGCATGCCGGCCAGCACAGGAGATTTCAGGTACTTCAAAAAGAGGGATTCAACAAGTCGGCGTGAGGCCATCCCGCCGCTGCCGTGATCAAGTTTTATCTGTTTTTCCATTTTTCAGTCATCTGTCTGATGAATACGGTTATGCCCAATGCCGTACCTGTACCATGCGGCGCATGTGCCTTCGGCGGAAACCATGCATGGCCCAACCGGAGATGAAGGAACACACTTTTTTTCAAAAAGGGGACATTCAACAGGCGTTGCGGCGCCACGCAGTATCTTGCCGCAAAGGCATCCCGGGGGTTCATTGCCGGGAGCAGGCTCAATGCCGAACCGCTGCAGGGCGTCGAATGAACGGTACCTGCGGCGCAGGGCCAGGCCGCTCTCTTTTATCAGTCCCAGGCCGCGCCACCAGGCGTCACAGGGCCTGAATACCTCTTCGGCAAGGGCGCGGGCCCTGGGATTGCCGCCGGGGTTTACGGCCCTGCCGTAGCAGTTTTCAACATGGGGGTTGCCGTTTTCAACCTGTTCAACGATTGAGAGGATGCCCTGCATGATGTCCGCGGGCTCAAAGCCTGCAATGGCGCAGGCAATACCGTATTCGGAAGGCAGGAATTCAAAGGCGCTGCTGCCGGTTATGACGCTTACATGACCAGGACAGAGCAGGCCCTGGATGGCTGAACCCGGCTCCTCCATGAGCAGGCGCAGGGGCGCGGGCATGGTCCTGTTGCACGGCACGATTGAGAAGTTTGAGATATTTTCGGCGTGGGCCTGCATTACCGCCGCGGCGGTTCCCGGCGTGGTGGTTTCAAAACCCACACTTATAAAGACCACCTGACGGTCAGGGTTTTGCCTTGCAATGTCAAGGGCACTGACGGCGGAAAGCACCATGCGCACGTCCGCGCCCGCAGCCCTGGCGTTTTCAAGCGATGTCCCTGCCCCCGGCACCCGGATCATATCGCCAAATGAGGCAATAATGACTCCGGGAACAGCCGCAATTTCCGCGCATGCGTCTATCAGACCGGCGGGAGTTACACAGACCGGACATCCAGGCCCTGAAACCAGGCTGATTTGCCGCGGAATCAGTTCCCGGAGCCCGTGTCTGAATATGGACATGGTGTGGGTGCCGCAGACTTCCATTATGGCGACCGGGTTTAGTGCTGCATTTTCAAGCCTGCACGCGATGGCGCGGACAAGCCTTGGATTACGGAACTCGTCAACGTATTTCATGAGATATCCGCGGCCTTTCCAACCTGGCCTGCCATTTCGTTCATAAGCTCCAGGTTTTTCCTGGCCTCCTCGGGGTCAAGACAGTTTATGGCAAAACCCGCATGGACAATAAGCCAGTCCCCCGGCTCAGGCATGCGGTCAACCAGGTCAAGCCGCACCTCCTGCCGGATGCCCTCTGCATCCACAATCGCCACTGGTGGATCAAGCAGGGCATCTGTGCCGCCCCTTGTTTCTATAACCTTCACGGGTATTGCAAGACACATTATGGTCTCTCCTGTATGTTTCCGGCTGCCAATGCGTATGCCTGTCCCAAGGCAATGCCACCGTCGTTTACCGGCGCCTCTTCTCCTGTGTACACGTTGAGCCCCAGTTTTTCCAGCCTTTTTGTGAACATGCCAAGAAGCAGCCTGTTCTGAAAGCATCCGCCGCCCAGCAACACCGTACCCACTCCTGTCACGCGGCAGGCCTCGGCAACCAGTGCTGTTGATGTGTCTGCAAGCCACTGGTGAAACCCCAGCGCAACCAGGGAGACAGGGGTCCCTCTCGCTATTTCATGCATCAGGACATGTCCTGCCCTGTGGCTGTCGATAATGAGCTGATTTTCTTTTTTGATGAGAGAGTCATTGACA
>JALVQQ010000046.1 GCA_027025395.1 Deltaproteobacteria bacterium
CAGGATGGCCTGAAGATGAGATGCGAAATCGGGAAGTTATTTTTGGACAGTCCCTTAGTTCACCGCTGAAACAACCAACTATTATGCATAATATCACTGACAAAGAATTCAGGGAAAGGCTCAACCCCGAACAGTACAGAGCAGTCACCCATCTCACAGGCCCGGTACTTGTAATAGCAGGTGCCGGCAGCGGCAAAACCAGGACCCTTGTTTACCGTGTTGCACGCCTGATCATGGAGGGGATTGTACCTGAATCCATCCTGCTGCTCACATTTACACGCAAGGCGGCAGCAAGCATGCTCAGGCGGGCAGCAGCCATAACCGGCCCTGAATGCAGTCAGGTTGAGGGCGGCACATTTCATTCATTTGCCCACAGGATGCTCAGGAGTTACGCGCATCTTGCAGGCTATTCCCGAAATTTCACTATAATGGATGCCGTTGACACAAGGGATCTGCTGCTGCTTCTTGCAAAAGAGATGGAGCTGGCCGGGCCGGGAAAGCGATTCCCAAGAAAGGCAACTATATCAGCAATTATCAGCAAAACTGAAAATTCATCCCATACAATTAATGAGATCATTGAACGGTACTACCCGCATCTTTCCAAGTACAGGGAGGGTCTATCCATGGTTCACGAGGCTTACCAGAATTACAAAAAGGCTCATGGACTCATGGATTACGACGATCTGCTGCTCAGGTGGCGGGACATCCTGCTGGAAAATGACAATGTAAGGGAAATCATGGGGCAACGGTTTCAGTTTATCATGGTTGATGAATATCAGGACACAAACCCTGCCCAGGCCGAGATAGTTCGTCTCATGGCCACAGGTCATGACAATGTCATGGTTGTGGGGGATGATTCCCAGTCCATTTATTCGTTCAGAGGGGCCACTATAAACAATATTCTTGACTTTCCCTCCCTTTTCCAGGGCACAACTATAATCAAACTCGAAAAAAACTACCGTTCAACTCAGCCAAACCTGGACTGCACTAATGCCATCATAGCAAATGCCAAGCAGAAGTTTACCAAACACCTCTCGGCCCAGAGGACCGGAGGCACTCCACCGACAGTTTATCAGGCAAAGGATGAAAATGACCAGGCTGCCTTTGTTGCTTCTAATATAGATGATCTTATCAGGAACGGTACTGATCCCCATGAGATAGCCGTACTGTTCAGAGCAGGTTTTCACAGCTTTTCTCTTGAGACAGAACTGAACGCCAGGGGAATAATTTTTGAAAAAAGGGGGGGACTGCGACTTGTTGATGCTGCCCATATCAAGGATATGCTTTCAGTACTCCGTATTGCCATGAATCCCCTTGACCGTTTGAGTGTGAACAGGGCACTCCTTCTGCTTGAACACATAGGGCCCAGAACCGCGGAGAAAATATTTGCGGAACTGGTGAAATCCCCTGTGCCTCATGAACTCCTGTCTCAATTCAAAAGCAGGGCCCGCTGGGCAGATAAGGTACGGGAACTTGGCGAGGTAATACATGAAATCAGGAGCCTTCTACAAAATGACAAGGTAAATCAAATTCTGGAAATCGCGGAAAGATGGTACAGACCCTATCTTCAGGTTCACTATGCAGATGATTACCCCAGAAGGCAGCAGGATATCGGGCAGTTGAAATCAGTTGCAGCCAAGTATGCATCAATTGAGGACATGATGGCAGATTTTGCGCTGGACCCCCCGGAACCTCGTCATGGAGAAAAAACACAAAAACGTAGAGTTGTACTATCCACCATACATTCTGCCAAAGGCCTTGAGTGGAAGGCGGTTTATATAATTTCAATGGCTGAAGGCCGGTTCCCCTCCCCTGCTGCCCTGAATTCTGCAGATGACATAGAGGAAGAACGGCGACTGTTCTATGTTGCTGCCACCAGAGCAAAAGATCTCCTGTTCTTCTGTTATCCCACATTTATCAATATGTCAGGGGCCGGGCTTATACCAGCGCAACCATGCCGTTTTCTTCAGGAGATTCCGTCCACTCTGATGAAATCATGGCATACGGCAACCAAACACAGAGAAGCTGCACTGGATAGTAAGCAGGAACAGAACAATTATCATAACTCTGCTCAACTCTCTGATTCATCGACAGGGAGTAATAGTAAAGGTGAACATAACTGTTTTTCTTCTCTAGTCAAATCTTGCCATTCTAATGAAATTGGTTGTTGTGCTATTGGAACTGTAGGCTGTTCTAATGCTTGTTGCGCTTGTCGTAGTAATG
>JALVQQ010000047.1 GCA_027025395.1 Deltaproteobacteria bacterium
CAAAGCGACATCCCCTTGCAACATGTGATATCTGTACTTTGTCACCCACACAAAATGGTACTCGATGTTAAAAACTGTATGACTGCCATAACGATATTCCATAATTTGATCCTCCCTTGCTTCTTAAGATATCATACAAGAGAGGATAAATCTGCCCGCCTAAAAGGCGGGGGTTTTAACCTTACGAGAGACTAATAAACAAGGAGCTTGGCATCAGGTGTCACCTGCGGTCAGTCAAGAAAATGAATGTCATCACAGTTGCCCCGGCGTTCCTTGAAGAGCCTGAAGATATCACCATCTCCAAAGAATTTTGATTCTGGTTTCCGTTCCATGCGGTGTAAGAGCCAGTCATAAATGCCTGACAGCCCTGTCCCGTACAGCTTCACAAACGGCGGTAATCCGCATGGAAAGCTCCCTCACCTTTCCATCTGTTGGAACAGGACCGGCCGGTTCAAGAAACCTGCTGCAAATCCTTTTGGCCAAGCATGGTTCCGGTCCGGCATGAATCGGATCATGCCGCTCATTGCGGATTACATGAAAAGAAAACCGAACTTGCCTTGCAACCGTGCCGGGTTTCCATTGAACGTAAAGCATCGGGAGGTTAAATATGTCTTCGGTATAGACTGCGTAATAGCCATAATCTCCGGCTATTCCGGTGTCAGATTTGGCATTTGCAAGAGCGGCGACCTTGAAAATGAGATGTGCACCTTACAGGGTGCTTGTGGTGCCAGAGCGGCAGCAGCATGCTGTCGTAAAGGACGGCAAGGGGCTGTTGAACAAGGAGACAAGGATTCATGAGTAACCATCCACTTGCAGGAAAACCCGCTCCAAGAGACATGCTGGTAAATGTCCCGGAACTGGTTTCCGCCTACTATACGCGAAAGCCCCGCATGGATGTGGTCACGGAGCGTGTAAGCTTCGGGACCTCCGGGCATCGGGGCTCATCCCTCAAGAACAGTTTTAATGAGGCCCATATCCTGGCAACAAGCCAGGCCGTGTGCGAATACCGCGCAGAGGCAGGGATTGCAGGCACGCTTTTCATGGGCATGGACACCCACCCGCTGTCATGGCCTGCGCAGCTTACCGCACTCCAGGTCCTTGCAGCCAATGGTGTTAACTGCTGTATTGCCAGGGACTTTGGCTACACCCCCACCCCGGTTATATCCCATGCCATCCTTACTCATAACCGGAAGCAGGAGGAGCAGTGTGACGGCATTGTCATCACCCCGTCGCACAATCCGCCAACAGACGGCGGCTTCAAGTACAATCCTCCTCATGGGGGCCCTGCTGATGTGGAGGTCACCTCGTGGATCCAGGACAGGGCAAACCGGATTCTTGAAAACGGCCTTTCCGATGTAAGGAAGATGGGTCTTGAAAGTGCCCTGGAGGCCCAATGCGTGCGCCAGTACGATTTTGTGACTCCGTACGTTGAGGATCTCAAAAACGTGGTGGACATGGATGTTATTGCCCGGTCCGGAATCCGCATCGGGGCAGATGCCCTTGGAGGCTCAGGGCTTGCCTACTACAGTGCCATCCGTCACAGGTACGGCCTTAACATGGACTGCCTGCACGATACCCTTGATTCCACCTTCTCCTTCATGCATCTTGACTGGGACGGAAAGATTCGCATGGACTGCTCATCTCCCTATGCAATGGCAGGCCTGGTTTCCCTCAAGGACAGCTATGACATTGCCTTTGGAAACGATACCGACTTTGACCGTCATGGTATCGTCACCCCCAGCAGCGGCCTCATGAATCCCAACCACTACCTCAGTGTTGCCATTGATTACCTGTGCAGGAACCGTCCGGAATGGGACGGCAGCCTTGCAGTTGGCAAGACCCTTGTGAGCAGCTCCATAATAGACAGGGTTGCCCAGGGCCTTGGCAGAAAGGTCATCGAGGTGCCTGTTGGTTTCAAGTGGTTCGTGGACGGGCTTATTCATGGCACAATCTGTTTTGGAGGCGAGGAGAGCGCAGGTGCAAGCTTCCTGCGAAAAGACGGCAGGGTCTGGACCACGGACAAGGACGGAATGATACTTGCGCTTCTTGCCGCAGAGATTACCGCCCGCACAGGAAAGAACCCTGGAGAGTATTACAGGACACTTACGGAAAAGTACGGCAACCCGGTCTATGCCAGGCTTGACACCCCGGCTACGGCGGAGCAGAAGGAGATTTTGAAGAAGCTCTCCCCTGATGACATTACAATAACCGAGCTTGCAGG
>JALVQQ010000048.1 GCA_027025395.1 Deltaproteobacteria bacterium
AAGCGGTTCTGATTTTGTTGAAATGTTCGTGGGGGTCGGCGCATCAAGGGTTCGTGACCTTTTCCTCCAGGCCAAGAAACACGCTCCATGTATCATATTCATTGATGAGATCGACGCCGTGGGGCGTCATCGCGGCGCGGGCCTCGGCGGAGGGCATGATGAGCGCGAGCAGACGCTGAATCAGCTTCTGGTCGAAATGGATGGCTTTGAGAGCAACGAGAGCGTAATAGTTGTGTCTGCCACCAACAGGCCTGACGTGCTTGATCCGGCGCTTCTCCGTCCCGGCAGGTTTGACCGGCAGGTGGCGGTCCCGGTGCCTGATGTAAAGGGCAGGGAGGCCATCCTGAAGGTGCATTCGGCCAATACCCCCATGGCTGATGATGTTGATCTCAAGACCGTGGCCAGAGGAACCCCCGGATTTTCCGGCGCTGATCTTGAAAACCTTGTAAACGAGGCGGCACTGCTGGCAGCCAGGAAAAACAAGGACAAGGTTGAGATGGAGGATTTCGAAGAGGCCAAGGACAAGGTGCTAATGGGGGCCGAGAGGAAAAGCATGATCCTCTCTGATGATGAAAAGCGTGTTACCGCATACCATGAGGCCGGGCATACGCTTGTGGCCAAGCTGCTCCCTGGCACGGATCCGCTTCACAAGGTGACAATTATCCCCCGCGGCCTTGCCCTGGGCCTTACGCAGCAGCTTCCTGAAGAAGAACGTTTTACCTATTCCCGCAGGTACCTGCTCAACAACATCTGCATACTCATGGGCGGCAGGGTCGCGGAAGAAATAGTCTTTGACGAAGTGACCACAGGGGCGGGGAATGATATTGAACGCGCCTCTGCAATGGCACGCAAGATGATATGTGAGTGGGGGATGAGTGACAAGCTTGGTCCCGTGGCATTTGCCAAGAAAAATGATGAGATATTCCTTGGCCGTGAATTCGGGCAAAGAAAGGAGTACAGTGAAAAGACAGCCGAGCTTATAGATGAGGAGGTAAAAGGCCTCCTGCAGGATGCGTACGACAAGAGCGCCAGGCTGATAAGGGAAAATATCGGGTGCCTGGATGCCATAGCCCAGGGGCTTCTTGACAGGGAGACACTGGACGCCGATGACCTTGAAGAAATCATGAACGAATGCCGAAGCGGAGAGAAAAGGGGCGGAAAGGAAAAAGACGGCCCTGGCCGGGCTCCCGACCCTGAAGCTGCCCAGGCCGGTGACAGCGGTACTGGCTCCGCGGCCACCGATGCTGCGGAGGCAGGAGACGGCGCAGACACAGATTCCGGGGCGTCCGGAAGTGACGCAGCCGCGCCGCAAAAGGGCAGCGGCAGATAGAGAGAGCCATGCCAGCAAAAGTTCCATCCCTCGCAGTGGGAGACCGCTTCTTTGAGTTGGGCAGCCGTACGCTCATAATGGGAATAATAAATGTCACCCCGGATTCATTCTCGGATGGAGGCAGGTGCAGTACCCCTGAACATGCGTTGCGCCAGGCCCGCATGCTCGAGGCACAGGGGGCTGACATGCTTGACATAGGCGGTGAGTCAACCAGGCCGTTTTCAGATCCGGTGCCGGCGGATGAGGAACTTCGGCGGGTTATCCCTGCTCTCGAGTTGATACGCAGCCAGTGCGGGCTTCCCATATCCGTTGATACATCCAAGGCGGTGGTGGCGCGGGAGGCAGTGGCCGCCGGTGCGGACATGATAAACGATGTTACGGCAATGAGGGGTGACAGGGAAATGTCCCGGGTTGTGGCGGAAACAGGTGTGCCAGTGGTTTTAATGCACATGAGGGGCACTCCGCGGGACATGCAGGTGGAGCCTTTCTATACCGATGTGGTGGGTGAAATCCGCGCCTTTTTCCAGGAAAGGATTGAAGCCGCCAGGGAGGCTGGCATAGAGGCATCGCGGATAGTGCTGGATCCGGGCATAGGGTTTGGCAAGACACTGGAGCACAATCTTGAAATAATGAGAAGGTGTGGCGAGTTCAGGCGGGATGGCTATCCTGTGCTTGTCGGGCCTTCACGCAAGGCGTTTACAGCCGCGCTTTCTGGAAGGCAGGAGCCCCTGGAACGGGATGCCGCCACGGTCGGGGCCATAGTTGCATGCGTGGCCCGTGGATGTGATATTGTCCGCACCCACAACGTGGCAATGGCCCGGGACGCCCTTTCAGTGGCAGATCCCCTGCTCAGGGATACATGATAATGGCTGTATGAGATAACAGGAGAGATGAAAGCCTGAAAAATGCTCGAAAATATTGCCCAATTTGTACCTGTAATACGCTGGCAGGATGTCCTGGACATCCTCATTGTGGCATTTCTGATCTACAGGATAATACTGCTTGTCAAGGGTACCAGGGCTGTCCAGATGGCCGGGGGGCTGGCGGTGGTCATTGTGGTCTATTTCGTTGCACGCCAGCTTGAACTTTTCACCCTTCACTGGCTTCTGGGCACTGTTCTCAATTCCATATTCATCCTTATCATAATCCTGTTTCAGGATGATATAAGGCGCGTCCTGATGCAGATGGGGCAGACCCCCTTTCTGAAAAACCGGGTCAAGACCTTTCAGGCGCTTGAAGAGATCGCCAAGGCTGCATCGATGATGTCCCAGACAAGGACCGGCGCGCTGATAGTGCTCGAACGCGAGGTGGGGCTGGGGGACTACATTGAATCAGGCACCTATATCAACGCCCAGGTCAGCGCCTTTTTGCTCTGCTCAATTTTTGAAAAGGGGACGCCGTTGCATGACGGCGCGGTCATAATTCAGGAGGGGCGCCTTTCAGCCGCCGGTTGCGTCCTTCCGTTGAGTAACAACCCAGGCATCAGCAAGCGTCTTGGCACCAGGCACAGGGCCGCGATAGGCATTACAGAGCAGAGTGACGCCGTGTCTGTGGTTGTTTCAGAGGAAACCGGCGGAATTTCCGTGGCCATTGCAGGCAGGATAACCAGGGATATAGACAGCGGCACGCTGCGGCGCATCCTGCACAACGCCTTCGCCTCTGACAAGGAGGAGAAAAAACCGTGGCCCTGGAAAAGGCTGGTGTGAGACAGTGAAGTGGCGCAAGGTGGTAAATTCGGACTGGTTTCTCAAGCTCATCTCCCTTGGGTTTGCAATACTCCTGTGGTTCCTTGTGGGAGGGGAGGAGATGGTGCAGGTCACGATTTCCGTGCCGCTTGAAATAACGAATGTTCCGCCAGATCTCGTAATTGCAAACGATCTTCCCCCTGCCCTGTCCGTGAAGCTGTATGGGCCGCGCTCCATCATCAACACCACCACCAAGCAGCGGATATCAAAGGTCATAGACCTCAAGGGTGCACATGCTGGGCTCGTGACAATTGATATTCCTCCTTCGAGAATATCGCTCCCCGCCGGGGTTACCGCCATGAAGATAGACCCTGCAACCGTCACTATCAAGCTGGAGCGGCGATTGGCAAGGGTAGTGCCGGTGAAGGCCGTGCTTACCGGAGAAGTTGAGAAGGACTACGAACTGGAAAAGGTGGTTGTGCAGCCCGACAAGGTGAGGGTGACAGGGCCGGAGAGTGAAATTTCAGGTCTTCGCGTGCTTGAAACATATCCCATTGAGCTGGGGCGTGCCAAACAGACCTTTTCCAGGGAGATTGGCCTCAACCTCAATGGCCTGCACATTACGGTGGATGGTGACAGCATCGTAAAGGTTACAGTCCGGGTAAGGGCCATTGAAGGTACCATGCGCTTTCAGAACGTAAAGGTTCAGGGCTTTGATGTCCAGGGGCAGCTCTCATGGTGGCCAACTGAAATAACTGTAATCCTTGAAGGTCCCAAGCCCGTGCTGAAGATGATTTCCTCCAGGGATATAATCGTGAGGGTTCCAAGGGATCTGAAACAGGGCAAGCAGTGGCTGGCGCCGGATGTTTCGGTGCCCGCCGGGCTGGTGGTTAAAAAGACGATTCCCGAGACAATACGCATCACCTGGAGGGCGGCGGCAGTAAACAGTGGCGGTGCACCAGGCAAACAAGAGGAAAAATAGGAGGCAGACGGTCGGTAATGAGGAAACTTTTCGGAACTGACGGCATAAGGGGCAAGGCAAATATTCATCCCATGACAACTGAAGTCGCCATGAACATAGGCAGGGCAGTGGCAAAGGTCTTCAGGAGTAATGGGAAAAGCCGTCATCCCAGGGTTCTTATCGGGAAGGACACCAGGCTTTCCTGCTACATGCTTGAAAACGCCCTCTCGGCCGGTATCTGTTCCATGGGCGTGGACGTGCTCCTGGTAGGGCCAATGCCCACTCCTGCAATTGCATTTCTTACAACCAGCATGCGTGCTGATGCGGGAGTGGTAATATCGGCATCGCACAATCCGTTTGAAGACAATGGCATAAAAATCTTTTCAAATGATGGCTTCAAGCTGCCTGATCACGTTGAGGCCCGCATTGAGGAGCTCATCGAATCAGGCGCCCTTGCCTCCGACATGCCCACCGGCGCCGATGTGGGAAAGGCATTCAGGATAGAGGATTCACAGGGGCGTTATATCGTTTTCGCAAAGCGTGCCTTTCCCAACGATCTTACCCTTGACGGCCTGAAGATAGTGCTTGACTGCGCCAATGGCGCCGCATATAAAGTCGCCCCCTCGGTTTTCGAAGAGCTTGGGGCCGAGGTTATCAGCATGGGGGTCTGTCCCAACGGCACCAACATAAATGAGCAGTGCGGAGCGCTCTATCCCGAATCCATGAAAAAGGCGGTTCTGGCGAACGGCGCGGACATGGGAATCGCTCTTGATGGTGACGGCGACCGCCTTATAGTGGTCGATGAAAAGGGACTTGTGGTGGACGGCGATCATATCATGGCCATCTGTGCAAAGTACATGATTGAAAACCGCACCCTCAACTACAATACAGTGGTCTCAACCGTCATGAGCAACATGGGGCTTGAGGTCGCCCTTGAGTCAATGGGCGGACGGCTGGTAAGGACGCAGGTTGGAGACCGCTATGTTGTGGAGGCCATGCGCCAAAAGGGATATAACTTCGGCGGCGAGCAGTCAGGCCACCTTATATTTCTTGATCATATCACCACCGGAGACGGAATACTTGCAGCCTTGCAGCTCCTTGCCGTCATGCAGCGAACAAGAAGGCCGCTGTCGGAACTTGCCGGCGTCATGCAATCATTTCCCCAGACCCTTCACAATATCAAGGTCAGGGAGAGAAAGGATGTGGAGCAGATTGACGGCCTTGCCGGAAAGCTGGCCCAGCTTGAAAAGGAACTGGCGGGCCGGGGCAGAATACTGATACGCCCGTCGGGCACCGAGCCTGTTATAAGGGTCATGGTGGAGGGCGAGGATCCAGACCGTATAGAGTCAATCGCCCGTGAGCTGGGTGAATTTATAAGGAAGGCCTGTTGAACCGGACAGCCTGGCCGCCGCCTGAACAGTTATAGCAGTTGACCGGAAGCTGCCCGGCGCTGTGCCGAATCGCCATGATGGCGGTATGCATCCGCTGGACTCTGTCTGCGGCTGATGTGGCCATTTCGTACTGTCCTTCTTTTTTCCATTTTCCAATGACCTGTTTTCCATATCGCCAGCAACCAGCGGCAGCGCCACCGTGTGTCAGGCCGTAATCCTTGGAGCAGGGCCGATCTTCTGCTATCATCTGGCATCATGAGATCAGCAGCTGAAATAGTGGACGCTTCGGTATGCCATTGACACCACTGAGCAAAAAAGCCGAGCCGCTCATAACCGGAATAGGCATGGTTTCATCAATAGGATGCGGCGTGCCCCGGGTGGCGGAATCGCTGCGCTCAGGCTCAAGCGGCATAAGGCTAGTGCCTGAACGCAGGGCGCTGGGTTTCAGGAGCGCGCTTTCAGGAACAATAGACGATTTTTCCCCTCCACCAGGCCTTACCAGAAAGATGCGCAAGACCCTTCCTGAATTCGGGCTGTGGGCGTGGGCAGCCCTTCAGGAGGCCGCGGCCCGTGCGGGGCTCGATCTTGAATCGCTTCGAGGCAGGGATGATGCGGGAATTGTATTCGGCAATGATTCCTCCGCAGCCACTGCCGTGGAACAGGTGGACATCCTTCGTAGGGAAGGGGTAAGCCGCAGTATTGGAAGCGGCCATATTTTCAGGCTGCTTAACAGCACCATTTCTCTCAACTTTGCAACTTTTCTCGGCTTGAAAGGCGTCTCCTGGACAGTTAGCAGCGCGTGCGCCAGCGGGGCAATGGCCATCGGGCAGGCAGCAGAACTCATAGCCCAGGGCAGGCAGCAGTGCATGATATGTGGCGGCGCCCAGGAGATATCATGGGAATCCATGTGCAGCTTTGATGCCCTGGGGGCCTTTTCATTGCGGGAGGATGCGCCTCATGAGGCCTCAAGGCCGTTTGACCTGCACAGGGATGGTCTTGTCCCAAGCGGAGGGGCTGCCGTGCTGATACTTGAGTCAAGGGCACATGCTGTTTCCAGGGGGGCAACGGCGCTGGGCAGGGTGACCGGTTACGGGCATGCATCAGACGGCCATCACATTTCGGTCCCCAGCGGAGACGGGATAAAAAGGGCCATGCTTGAGGCCCTGGGGCCTGCAGATAGGCATGCGCCAGGGGTGGATCTTTTGCTGGCGCATGCAACCTCCACTCCTGCCGGAGATATCGCCGAGGCCAAAGCAATAAAGGACGTTTTTTCAGCAGCGGGTTCGTTGCCCAGGGTGTGCGCCCCCAAGGCCCTTACCGGACATGAATTCTGGATGGCGGGGGCTGCCCAGGTGGTATATGGCCTTATCATGGCGCATGGCGGTTTTGTGGCAGGCCATCCCAATCTGACACGGCTGGATCCGGACGCGGCCTTTCTTGATATTCATAAAGAGACGGTTCCGGCCCGAACCGCAAGGTTTCTGTGCAATGCATCAGGTTTTGGCGGCACCAACAGCTCACTGCTGATTGAGGTTATATAGATG
>JALVQQ010000049.1 GCA_027025395.1 Deltaproteobacteria bacterium
TCGAAACCTGCTTAGTGCCATTGAAAAAAGCCGTAGCACCACGCTTGCCAGATTCCTCCATGCCCTTGGAATAAGGCATCTGGGCGAAGTATCGGCCCAGAGGCTGGCAGACCATTTTGGCTCAATCGAGGCGGTAATGAAGGCGGAACCTTCGGATATAACGAAGATACCTGGCATGGGAGACGAACTTGCCGCATCCGTTGCCGAATGGTTCCGGGATGAAAAAAACCGGCGCACCCTTGAACGGCTTCTCGCGGCAGGCATACGTTTTACACCCGCTGGAAACAGTGGCGGCGCAACGCCGTTTTCAGGCAAGTCATTTGTATTTACCGGCACGCTCCCGCATCTTAAGCGTAACCAGGCAAAAGAGCTGGTGCGTCTGGCCGGTGGCAAGGTGGTTTCATCCGTGAGCAGCAAGACAGACTATGTGGTGGCTGGCAAAAATCCCGGCTCAAAACTTGACAAGGCCCGCAAATTGGGAGTCGAGGTTATAGATGAGAAAAAACTGCTTGAGATGCTGCCCGGCCATGAGGCGGCAGGCAGGAAATAACAACAGTCATCTGACAGGTCACCCATCACCCGGACACAGGGGGAGAACCCATGCGCACAAAGAGAATACACGCCATAATTTCAGGAATAGTGCAGGGAGTATGTTTCCGTGCCTCAACCAGGGATGAGGCACGGCGCATAGGAGGCCTGCACGGCTGGGTCAGAAATCTTCCGGACGGAACGGTTGAACTGGAGGTAGAGGGCCCGCCTGAAAAGGTTGACAGGCTCATCGGCTGGTGCCACGAAGGCCCTCCATACAGCAGGGTTTACAGCGTGGTTACCGATGAGCAAACTCCAACGGAAGAGCAGGGCGGTTTTGAAATAAGATACTGAGCGCGGTTCTGGCGAGGCATGGCGCTGTCAACGCTTGCAAAATGCTTGAGGAGTGCGTTGAAACGGTTTATTCTTGCCTGACCGGTCCGGGACCCGGCTTTCAAAAGCCGTTTCTTGAACAGACCAGGCACTGCGCACTGCCTGTCAGGAACACGTCCGCCGTGCCACCTGATACATTTCAGGCCAAAAAGCAGAAGGAGAAAAGAGTTGTACGAATCATCAGACCTCAGAAAGGGATTGAAAATTTTAATTGACGGGGAACCCTACATAATTACTGATTTCCAGTTTTCAAAACCCGGCAAGGGACAGGCGCTTTACCGCTGCAAGCTCAAAAACATGATCTCCGGATACACCATGGACCGCACATACCGTTCCGGTGACAAGTTTGAGCCTGCCCCGCTGACCGAATCGCACATGCAGTATCTCTACAATGATGCCGAAGGGTATCACTTCATGGACACCAAGACCTACGACCAGGTCATGCTGACAGCCGACCAGGTGGGTGACGCCCGGAATTTCCTCAAGGATAACATGGAAGTTGACATACTCTTCTTTGAAGAAACTCCCATTGACATCACCCTGCCCATTTTCGTGGAGCTTGAGGTAACCAAGGCCGACCCGGGGGTCAAGGGGGACACGGCCACGGGCGCAACCAAGCCCGTAACCCTGGAAACCGGCCACAAGATAAATGTACCCCTCTTTATAGAAGAGGGAGAGATCCTCAAAATAGACACCAGAACCGGCGAATACGTTGAGAGGGTAAAAAAGTAGAGTTTTTTTGCGATATTATGCTCAAGAGGGACCTTATTATCAGGTCCCTTCGCAACTGGTTTCACAGCAGGGGGTTTGTGGAGGTGCAGACTCCCCTGCTTGTTACTGCACCCCTTCCCGAAGCTTCCATTCAAACTTTTCGCATAGAGGGCGCGGCGCGTGCGCCAGGACGGCCCGGAATGCCGCTCGATCTCTATCTTGCCCCATCTCCTGAGCTCTACATGAAAAGGCTGCTGGCCAGAGGAATGGAAAAAATCTTCCAGATATCCCCGGTATTCCGCAGGGAGGAGAACGGCAGCCACCACCTTCCTGAATTTACCATGCTTGAGTGGTATCGCGCCGGTACGGATTATACCTCCCTCATGGAGGACTGCGAATCAATGCTCCGGTTCATTGCAAAAGATTCAGGCATCACTCCCCCTGACATGGATGGCCATTATAGCGATTTTTCCCGGCCCTTTATGCGCCTTACGGTAGCGCAGGCCTTTGAAATCCACGCCGGATGGAAGCCGGGGCCTTCACCAGATCCTGACAGGTTCAACAGGGACATGGTGGAAAAGGTGGAGCCTGGAATTCTCTCCTGTAACAGGCCGGTGTTCCTGACGGATTACCCGGCCTCAATGGCGTCCCTGGCAAGGCTCAAGCCGTCAAACCCCGAAGTTGCGGAAAGAGTGGAATTATACGCTGGCGGCATGGAACTTGCCAATGGTTTCTCCGAGCTCAATGACCCTGAAGAGCAGGCGGAACGCTTCAGGCTGGAAAACGCCAGGCGCCGGAAGATTGGTCTCGATCCCTATCCGTGGCCCGAGGAATTTCTCCATGACCTTAAACAGATGCCAGAGGCCGCTGGCATGGCAATGGGAGTGGACCGGCTGGTCATGCTGCTTACTGGAGCAAGGGACATACGCGAGGTTACGGCATTTCAGGATTGACAAGATCATAAAGAGCAAACCAGTGCGCAGGCGCTGCTAAAAACATATCTGTTCAGCGTAATGAATGGTCCTGTTCTGGAGTAATTCTGAAGAAGTTGTAATTCTTCCTGGAAAAGCCAAACCCCCAAAAAATACTTCCGTACGGACAAGACGCCGGAGGGTTCAGCGGTTCCGGCTGAACGGGCATGAAAAAACAGGACCTTTCATGAACTCTTATCACCGTAAATAACATGGACACTTACAAGTCCCTGGCGTTATCTCCAATTGCCCATGATTATGGAATTTCCCGCTTTTTATAGTAGCGCAACAAATTTTTCCAGCTGGCAAAACTCCGCCTCGAAGGCTGAAACATTTATGGAGCAGTACAGTCACAGCGGTATTTATAAATTATGCTTCCGCCAGCCCCACCCTGTTCTCCGTGGGCGGTTATGCTCAGGGTGTCTCCGTTTGTGCATTCAGGCACGCGCCAGGTCCCGCTGTTGGACATTGCCCCTGTAGGATGAGCAGATGGAACTACATGATGGTCCCCAGTCTTAGCCACCACAGTAGCTCCAGCCTTGACATATGTGGAAATCCCGGTAATCGATGAACTGCATAAAGGGGGCCCGTCAAGAGACCATGAGGCTGAAACAGCAAAGCTGACAGAAGAGCCAGGCGACAGGCTTGCAGGTGGGATCGTCCACCCATGGGATGTATTGAGTACATCACGGTCAGAACACCCGTAAACCGGTCCCTGAGGCATGAACGTCTTGATAGTGGACGCCCCATCAAACGTTGCCTTACTGTTTAGATGCTGGCTGATGCCGGTTTGATTCCACACGCATGCGGGCTGCGATGGGGTGGTGGCCTCCTGTTCAAACTCCATTAACAGCGACAGGGTGAAACTGACTGAAGAATAAGCGGCATTTACAGCCAGGACGTAAAGTGCGTCACCCTGCCTGACGTTCACATCTACCTCCCTGTTTCTGACACTTATGGTACCCGCCGGATTCAATCCTCCTGGTCTCCGCTGGTCATTGGGAAGCACGAAGACCTCTGCCTCCACGTCTGAAGGGAATGCATCTGATGCCACGACCTTTAACTTCAGCTCCTGGGAATTATTAAAATACTTCGGATCGAAATGAATCCCCCACAGCTTGGCAGCAAGCCCCCCAGTCAGTTCAAATGTAGCCGCCGCCACTTCAACTGTACCCCCCAATGGTGGAGCATCCACAGGGTTATCCACGGAGTCTCCGGCCAAAGTCCCATGGTTTTGATCAGGACCACTGGAATCGGAAAGATCGAAATAGGAAATGGTATCACGGTACGATGCAACCTCTGAGTAGAGACTTCCTGTCAAGGGCGGCATGGGACTGTTGGTGTCAAAAACGAAGTAGCGCGCAAAATTTTGAAATTGGCGGTCCAGACTGTTGTATGGCAATGAGATAGCCTCTTTCAGGTAAGCGTCAAGCGGGCCAAGGTAGTCGTTTAGGTTCCATATTTCGGCAGTGAACAGTTCTTCCGACATGGCCTTGAAATCCGCTCCGTGGTCCACCAAATATTTAATGAATATGGATTCATGGTAGCCATAGTCATGGTGTTCTGAAGTATCATAAATGGGATAAGTGAGGAAATCCTTCTGGATCGGTTTGTTCAACACAGCCATCTTGCCCAGGGTTCCATGCCAGGCCACCCACTCAGCGGCATATTCAGCAGAGGCCTCTAAATACCACTTACCCCAGTTCAAGACCGGAACATCCCAGTTGAACGGCGGAACCTTGGCCCCCATGAAAGCGGCATACATGTAAGCTGACTGAAAACTGTGGAACAGCTCGTGAGCTGCCATGAGTTTCAGGGAGTTTTGGTCCATGTTATTAAGGTTGATGAGTATCCCACCGGTGAACTTGGCCCTGTAGCTGTCACTGGCTGTGCCTACATAAACGTTGATAGGCGTTGCTGGTTCACGGAATCCCGCCATCTTGTATCTGTGATAGGCAATACCCAGATAGACAACCGTGTCTTCCACATAATCAGGCACGTCTGGATCCACCCAGTTTGACGGATCTCCATACTTTTCGTAGACTTCATCAGGTTTTTTCTCGGGATCCTTAAATTCTGCCGGATCCCAGGCCACCGTGAAGCGGTCGTTTTCGACTACCCCGTAAAGGGTGGCCCACTTCAGCCATCCGTAGATGGTCAGATGGGAGGTATTGACCACCAGTTCATGTCTGGAAGTATCCACCACGGCGTCAAGTATTGTCCATGCGTTACGGCTGTCATTATAATATCCGGCCACTACAGCACGTTCCTCTGTCATGTCCGTGCGAAGCTTCGATGGATCATATGGAATTCGAATCGTAATGGGTTTTGAAAATTGATGGAGGTTGCCAAGTTCGATATTGTATGCCGCCCCAACCGGGAGCGCCTTGAATTCATTGACAGGAGGCGATGAAAGACGAGTCACGCGCAAGGTCGTGGCATTGTCAAGCAATCCGCCTGGTATCACAATTTTTATACCGCCTGCTGAAACTGTCTGCTCCTGGTCCGATGGCTGGACCGTAGTCTCGTCTGATACGTCTCCAGACATCTGGTTCCCCACAGTTATGGCAAGTTCATTTGAGTATTCTCCACTTCCAGCCTGATTTACGCCCCGTACCGCAAGATAATATGTGCCCGCAGGGACTGTGGTCAGGTCTATTGGCCCCAACGTGTTGGTATTTTCAAGGCGTATCGACGCATCATATGCTCCTGGCGAAAGGGCTACCCCGATTTCATACCAGTCGGTGTTGGCCGATGAATCCCAGTAGAACGTGACAATATCCCCGTTAAGGACATAGCGGAAATTGGCGGGCCGGGGCGGGAGCGATGCCTCTGGCGGCAATATTATCCTCTGTTCTTCCGACCATTCACTTTCGCCTTCTGAATTATACGCCATTACAGCCAGATAGTAGACCCCTGGGGAAATGCCGGTTATGTCCAAGGGACCAAGTTGACTGACGTCGCCAAGTTCAAAAAACGAGTCATAAACGCCTGGTGAAAAACCCGCGCCGAGACGATAGCCTTGCGCTCCGGCGACCTTGTCCCATTTAAGGGTCAACCTGGAACCATCCAGTAAGTAGCTAAAATTTTCAGGCGTTGCAGGCACGGAGTCATCCATGGGCGTATAGGGGCCCACACTGTTTTCCATGCCGCACAGGTTATCGAAATGAACATGAATGCCAGACCCTTTTGCCATAATCCACAGGGTATCGATCACGGAGTCAGCATACGAGAAGTCACCGGAAAGCTGCAAGGTTGTATCTCTGCCATTGGCGCGGAATATTACCGCATAAGATGTATAAGAGACTCCAAAGGATGTAAGATCCGATGATATTGGATAGAGGTCGGAGAAGTTCCGGCTTTCATCCGACGAATTCCAAACCATGAATTCCATTTCATGAAGAGCGGGATATACAACCACGGCAACGCCATCAACAGGACGGCTGTCAACTGTGAAATAGGCATCGTCCCTGGAAAACGCGTAAAGTGCAACAGCATCCTCGGGTAACGGATTGTTCAACATGTTCAGTTCAATATCCAGAGAAAAAAAGTCTCCTGGGTTAAAGGCAGTCTCGGCTACAGCCCATTTGCCATCCGGAACCTGCTGAACCCCGAATTCTCCGTTATCAAAATACCAATTTCCATATTTGCCGTAGGACCAGTCGTTCTGCGCAGGAGTGGAAAAATCATCACGGATGAAGATGCATAAATCAGAAGCTAACACTGCATTGGAAATTTGAGGCAAAAACCCGCAATACAATACGAATGTCAAAAACAGTAATCCGTGAAAATAACGCATGGCTAAGCACTCCATTAACTGGTTGACGGTATGTCCGGATGGATTCTTTGGGGTCAATCCGGATTTCTCAGTGAAGATCTAGCGTGCCAATAGTTGGGTCAGGGATAAAAAGTCGGCGTTCTCTCGCCCGGCATCTTCAGGTTGAGCATGGCAAGAGGAAGATGGCAAGGCTGCGAAACGAAGTGGGCACCCCACGGCTTGGCCTTTTAAATTCTGCATCGTATTGCCTACGTTCCTGCTTTTTCATCATGACCCTTGTGCTTATAACTCTTATAACGAGTTATCTGCCGCTGCACAATTTTGGGGTAGGATCAAACTGCCTACAAGCCGCCAACAAAGAATCGCTCAGATGAGGTTGCAATGGATCAGGCAGAGTGGATGAAGCGGTACCCCCTGATTGGTTACGGCGCTAAGGGCGGCCGGATAACGTCACGGCTCAGGAGCGGCAAACATGCGGAGCAACCGACCTTCAAATGCCACTGAGCCTTATGCGGGGCACTGGCTTGCA
>JALVQQ010000050.1 GCA_027025395.1 Deltaproteobacteria bacterium
CAGGGGTAGCGGAACCGCCTTGACGGACATGCCGTGCGCATCCAGGAGCACGGTTCCATATTGTACTGGCAATACTCCCAAAAGATATTATACCTTGTGCCTGAAAATGTTTGACCGGCCCGCACATCAGTGCCGACCAGCACCGCCTGGAAACAGGGATTGTAGCATCACAGCCAAATTTCAGTGTACCAGCGCCACAGCATAATCACCTTCATGATTCCATAATCCATCAAATTCATGAAAATCTCCCGCGCCTCAACAATAAGCTGCACTGTCTCGATTCTGCTTCTGTTTGCCCTTGCCTGGGCATGGAAAGGGATTTGCCCGGAGATTCTCTGGGGACGTATTGCATGGCCCCTGTTACGACTTATCTCGGTCATGACCATCAGCCTGGGCGTCAGTGCGCTCATAGAGGGAATGGGCTGGAACAGCATTGTGGCCTCGCTTGCAAGGCCGCTTATGCGGGCGGGCAATTTCAGCGACCATGCCGGCACGGCATTTACTTCAGCTTTTCTTTCAGGCGTGGCCGCAAACACACTGCTATGGAATGGCTACCAGGAAAACAGGATCTCATACAGGGAGATGATTCTTGCTACCCTGCTGAATCTGGGGCTGCCGTCATATTTCCTGCACCTGCCCGTTACATTCGCCATTATAGTGCCTCTGGCAGGAAGCGCCGGAGCCATATACATAACAATCACCCTTCTGGCCGCGGTATTAAGGACCTTTGTGGTCCTGATAGCCGGAAGATCACTGCTGGAGGCCCAAACCGTTCAGCAGCAGGACGGCCCTCAATCACATGAAAAGACAACATCGCGGCATGACTCTGGCGCCGGGACAGGACATGACAGATATGCAGAGGTAAGGAAACTTTTTGCAAGATATATCAGGTTGAGACTTGGGAAAATCGTATGCTACACTGTTCCCATCTATCTTTTTGTGGCCTGGCTTCAGCAGGCCGGAGTCTTTCAATGGATGCAACAGGCCAGTGCCAGCCTGTTCACAGGCCAGGCCATGCCTGTGGAAGGCATGTCCGTTGTGGTTTTCAGCATTGTCGCGGAGTTTGCCGCAGGCGCGGCCGCGGCAGGCGCCATGCTTAACGCCGGGATCCTCACCACTAAACAGACAGTATATGCGCTGCTGCTTGGAAACATCATAGCCACTCCCGTCCGGGCATTGAGACACCAGCTGCCCCGTTATCTGGGAATCTATCAGCCCAAAACTGGCGTTATGCTTCTGCTTCTCGGCCAGGGGCTCAGGGTCATCAGCGTAATTGCGATAGGCTGGGTCTATTATATCCTTGGGTGACCGTTGCAAAATGCGGAGCAATAGTCCCCTGGAAGACACTGCATCCATTTTCGAGGGTTGAAATCTCCCGCGCCTCATGGTGCAACGCTGCTATCCTTGAGCATCCACCGGACCCGTTCATGAGGAAATGCCCAATGGCCAACCTTGTAACTTGCCGCAACCTTTCAAAGCAATTTGGAAATCACAGACTGTTTTCCGGTCTCAACCTCTGCTTCGGCCATGAGAGCCGGACAGGGCTTGTAGGGCCAAACGGCTCAGGAAAATCGACCCTGCTCAAAATTATCGCGGGAATTGAGCAGCCGGACAGCGGCGAGGTAATGCTGCGCCGTGGCACAAAGGTGGTGTATATGGGTCAGGAAGACTCTTTTCCTGAAAGCAGCACGGTTGAGGAAGTGCTTGCAAGTGCCATTGACCAGCCTGCTGATCAGGACCTGCTTTACACCAGGGTGCACCGCACGGCGGGTCTTGCCGGTTTCAGGGACACCACGCTCCGGGTCGGCCACCTTTCAGGTGGATGGCGGAAGAGGCTTGCCATTGCCGCGGCACTTGTGCAGGAGCCAGACATTCTGCTTCTTGACGAGCCTACAAACCACCTGGACATTCCATCCATCATCTGGCTTGAAGGCATTCTGGCAAACGGGTCATTCACTTTCATAACTGTCAGCCACGACCGATCATTTCTTGAGAACCTTTGCACATCCATAATTGAAATCAACAAGGCCTATCCTTCAGGCGCCTTTCAGGTAAAGGGAAAATACAGTGATTTCATCCGCAGACGGCATGCGTTTCTCGCCGGGCAGCAACAGCTGGAAGCTTCCCTTGCAAACCGCCTTCGCAGGGAAACAGAATGGCTGAACAGGGGGCCCAGGGCAAGAGCCACCAAGGCGCATGCAAGAAAGGAGGCGGCTTTTCAGATCCGGGAACAGCTTGAGGCCGTCAGGCAGCGCAACCGAAAAACAAGGCGCTTGGGACTGAATTTTTCATCCACAGGAAGAAAGACCCGCAAACTGATAAAGGCCAGGGGAATCGGAATCAGCGTGGGTGGCAAAAAGATATTTGAAAACCTGGACATTGACCTTGAGCCGCATACCTGCCTGGGCATTACCGGTGCAAATGGATGCGGCAAGACCACACTGATGCGAATTCTCGCACGGGAAATGATGCCGGACAAGGGCAGGGTTATACATGCCGAAGGCCTCTCTTTTCTGTTTTTCCGCCAGAAGAGGGAAGAACTTGACAGGAATCTGACACTCCGCAAGGCACTTGCACCACATGGCGATTCCGTAAGGCATGACGGCGGGCTTGTCCACGTAGCCGGTTGGGCCAGGCGCTTTCTCTTCCGGCCTGATCAGCTTGAAATACCTGTATCCCGTCTCTCCGGGGGAGAGCAGGCCCGCATACTTATTGCCCGGTTCATGCTTCAGCCCGCGGATGTGCTGTTTCTCGATGAACCCACAAACGATCTGGACATTGAATCTATCGAAGTGCTTGAACAGAGCCTGCTTGATTTTCCGGGGGCCGTGGTGCTGGCCAGCCATGACCGCTCTTTTCTTGACACACTGGCCACCGGGATTATAGGTTTTGACAATCACGGGAACGCGGAGCATTTTGCATCAAGCAGCCAGTGGGCCAGGGCAATGGCAACCCGAGGATATGGTCTCCGCAAGGAGAAAAACCAGAAGACGGGGCAGACAAAAACCGGAAAGCGGCACAGCAGGAAAAACAGGAACAAAACGCGCGCTGGACTCTCCTACAGGGAAAAGCAGGAACTCAAGGGCATGGAGGAAAAGATACTTGCGGCAGAGCAGCGACTTGAAGAGTGCCAACAAATGGCTGCCGCCCCGGAAACAGCAAAAGATGCCGGGCGCCTTGCCCGGTGGTGCGCCAGGCTGGACAGTTGCCAGCAGGAAGTTGACGCGCTTTATGCCAGGTGGGAAGAACTGGAACGAAAAAAAGATGGTTCATGAATCAGGCTGTGCCGGTACTATATTAAAGGCCGCGGCGGTAGTGCTGGCCGCAGCGGCCCTGTTTTTTGCATGGAGGAGCTACATGGCGGGAAAGAGAAATATCTCACTCACCATTGACAGCAGAAACAACTGCTGACGCGCCATAACAGGCGTAGGACTGCGCTTTAAAAACCCGGGGATTCCACCAGGAGACAGGGTGGAGGTATTGATACAGCCGGATACCGTGGCCAAGATGCACCATCTGGCCCAGGTAATAGGGGCGCGCATAGTGGAAGAAGAAAACCGCGGCTCCTATACCCGCATGATAATTGAAAAGGGGCCGTAACGCCATGCCGGAACCTGCAGCAAGCAGACTTCTCAGGCCTCTGCGGATTGGAGACATTTCCCTTTCAGGCAACGTGCTTCTTGCGCCCCTTGCCGGCATTACCGACTATCCTCTGAGAAAGATATGCAGACGGTTCGGGGCATCTCTTGTTGTCAGCGAAATGATATCATCACAGGCCATAATCCGCAGCAACAGGCGTGCGGCAAAGATGGCCTCCACTTCACACGAAGAATATCCGCTCATGGTGCAGATTTCAGGCTCCGATCCCGAAGTCATGGCACAGGCCGCCCGTATAAATCAGGC
Organism: Deltaproteobacteria bacterium; assembly: GCA_027025395.1. Lineage (GTDB taxonomy): Bacteria > Desulfobacterota > Dissulfuribacteria > Dissulfuribacterales > QOAL01 > S144-17. Next base: position 3,904 of record JALVQQ010000050.1, read on the forward strand.
CATGGGAGCTGCCATAATCGACATCAACATGGGGTGCCCCCAGCGCAAAATTGTCAAAACAGGCGCCGGGGCCGCCCTGATGAAAACGCCGGAGCTTGCAGAGAAGATCATAAAGGCGGTAAAAGAGGCTGTTTCATGTCCGGTGACAGTCAAAATGAGGCTGGGGTGGGACAGCATGAGCTGCAATGCGGTTGAATTGGCCCAGGCCGCAGAAGAGGCTGGAGTTGCCCTTGTCACTGTTCATGGAAGGACCAGGGCCCAGATATTTTCCGGCCAGGCGGACTGGCATAAAATCCGTGATGTGGTCCAGGCGGTCAACTGCCCTGTTATCGCAAATGGCGACATCACGTCACCTGAAGACGCCAGGCGATGCCTGGAAATAACCGGCGCGGCAGGAATCATGATCGGAAGAGGTGCGCTTGGCAGGCCCTGGCTGTTCAGGCAGGTAACAGAGTACCTTGAGCATGATATCATGCCGCCGTCTCCATCCCTGTCCGAACAGCATGAAATCATACTGGAACATCTGCAGGGGCTGATAGATTTTTACGGGAAACAGACTGCATTGTGGCTCTCGAGAAAACACCTGGGATGGTACTCCAAAGGCCTGGGCGGCAGCGCAAATTTCAGAAGGGCAGTAAATTATGCAAAAAGCATTGACCATGTCGTGGCCTACACCAACGAATTCTACACATGGCTTGCCAGACAGCGGCGCGCCATGGGGCCTATTGACCTGCCTAACAGCACAAAACCTGATGCAATGGATCTGCCTCACAATTGCGATGCGGTTTGATCCAGCGGCATGCCGCCAACAGCACGGGGCTTCAACAGGTATCTTCTGAAAATGAATGGAGAATGCAGGCGTAAACAGGCCGGTCCTGGCAAAGTGTTATTTGACCTGTTAGATTTCTTGTCAGTGACTTCTGCTCGGGATGCTTTGAAACAGCGAAACTTGAATAATGTCTTGTGTGTACCGACTGACGAAAGCCTGTTTACAGAAAACGCAAATGCTTGTGCTTTTTCGGGTGGAAATGCAGTATAATGCAGGTATTACAGAAGACGCTTCGACAGGAGCATGGTATGGACGTAGTGACGGTATCCCCCAAGTACCAGGTTGTAATTCCTAAAAAAGTAAGGCAGGCACTAGGGATTACGCCTGGGCAAAAAGTGCGAGTTCTGACATACGAGAACCGCATTCAGTTGATCCCGGTTGTGCCAATGCAAGAGATTCGCGGGTTTGCAAAAGGGATAGACACCACAATTGAAAGGGAACCGGACCGGGTATGAATGTTGTAGATTCAAGCGGCTGGCTGGAATACTTTGCCGATGGAGCAAATGCGGATTTTTTTGCGCCTGCAATTGAGAAAATAGGAGAGTTAATCGTCCCAACGATCAGTTTGTACGAAGTATTCAAGCGGATTTTGCAGCAACGGGGTGAGGACTCTGCGCTCCAGGCCGTAGCAGCAATGCAGCAAGGGCTGGTGGTTGATGTAGATGCAAGCGTAGCCATTCATGCAGCGAAGATGTCGGCGTCGCTGAGAATCCCCATGGCGGACGGCATCATTTTGACGACAGCGAGGATGTACAACGCGATTGTGTGGACGCAGGATGCAGATTTCAAAGGACTGGATGGCGTTCAATACATTGAGAAGCTATAGTGCAGTGCGTCGTGGTAAAGGAAGACGAAACCTAACCCTGCGTTAACCTGACCCGCCTTCGGCGGCTGGGAGGCGGCGCGAAATTGCAAACTTGGACTATATTGAAACAGTGGTGCATTGCAAACACGGCGGGCAGGTTACGCCAACGTTAGATTGACCTTCATGTATAGAGTATGGCTCAGAAACCTGAAAGTGTGGCTCAAGCATGCCAGGGCCAGTCTGATAGGAAACCTTGGGCAGCCATTCCTGTTTCTGTTGGCCATGGGCTACGGCCTTGGAAGACATGTGCCTGAAATAGAGGGGCTTCCCTACCTGCAATTTATTGCTCCCGGCCTGGTAACAACCGCTGTAATGTACAGTGCGGCATTTGAAACCACCTATGGCTCGTACACCAGGCTGACGACACAGAGCACCTTTGAGGGGATACTAATGACGCCGGTAAGCCCCATCGGGCTCGGAGCCGGAGAAATCGTCTGGGGTGCGACAAAAGGGCTGATCGCCGGCATGATAATGCTTGGGGCCCTGCCACTTTTCGGCGTGATTCCATCCGCCTGGGCAGCTCTTCTGGTGCCGATCCTCTTTCTGGAGGGAATCTTTTTTGCCGCGCTCGGCCTCATAATGACTGCCCTTGCATCAAGCTACGAATTCTTCAACTACTTTACGTCCCTCATCATTACACCTCTTTTTCTCTTCTCCGGGGTTTTTTTCTCGCTTGACAGCCTTGATCCCTGCGCCCGTCTTGCAATCAGGCTTTTCCCTCTTGCACACATTGTGTCCCTCTCCAGGATGCTGTGCTACGGCCGCTTGCAGCATGACTGGATTACCGCCACGGCGGTCACTTGCCTTTCCGCCGCAATTGCCATGTTGACAGGGGTAATATTGCTCAAACGGAGACTGATTCAGTGAAAGGGCACACCGAAGCTCACGGGCGCAACGGACCATTCACGATGGAACTCAACGGCCTTGCGGAGACCCGGAGGCTGGGATGTGAAATTGCGAGACTTTTGCGAAGCGGTGACATAATACTGCTGTCCGGGGACCTGGGTACTGGCAAAACCACCCTTGCAAAGGCCATTGGAGAGGGCCTTGGCATTGATCCTGCCGAGATCACAAGCCCTACGTTTGCAATTATTCATGAATATCCAGAGGCCAGGCTCCCCCTTGTTCACGCAGATATGTACAGGCTCGGAGAAAATGCCGATATTGAAGAGACAGGCCTTGAGGAGTACCTGACAGGAGGCCATGCTGTCCTGGTTGAATGGGCTGAATTTCTGCCTGGTGATACCTGTCCCAAGGCCCTTGAGATATTCATCACTCACCCTGACCTCCCGCATGATTCAGGC
>JALVQQ010000051.1:0-1009 GCA_027025395.1 Deltaproteobacteria bacterium
ATCGCCGCAGACCGTGCGGTTGCCGCCAGACACCGGAATCAATCCCTACCTGAGCGTTATACCGGCATCTGCAGCGGCATCAGCAGCATGGTCAACATAGATACGGGCAAAGGCGTCCTGCTCACCCAGGCCATGAAGAACAGGCACTACCTGGATACCTGCCTTGACCATGACAGACTTCCAGGAATCAGGCTCGGACCCTGCCATGTCATTCATTGCATGGTCTCCGGCCACAACCATCATGGGTTTCAGCACCACCCTCTTTATGCCGGCATGTTTCAGTTGCGCCATAACGTCATCAAGGCCAGGGAAACCCTCAACAGTGCCGATAAATGTCAGTACATCGGGATAGGTCTTGCGCATCTGGGCCTGGAACTGGAGATAAGAGCCTCCGGAAGGGAAAAAATCGTTGCCATGTCCCATGTAAACCAGGGCAGCCTTCTCCCTGCGGGCAAGTTCAGCATCGGCCTCAAGTGCTTCAACCACTGCCTTTATATCCTCACTGTAGGGATGCTGCGGGCCAAATGTACCCAGGGCAGGACGCCCGACAACCAGCTTGTGAAAGGGCATGAACCTGGCCTTGATTGTCTTGATGGAGTTCAGGCCCCGGATGTACTCGCACAGGTCAAGATACTCCTCTGCAGGGGCAACGTGGGTAGGCTGGACAACTATTGTATCAAAGCCCTGATCCTGCAGGTTGGCAATTGTGGCAAGAGGCCCCTGCACGTGCAGTATGTCGTATGGCACCTCGGGATGGGCCTTGGCATACATGGGATCAGCAGCCCTCTTCTGCCATATCTTTCTGATAATATTGGATGTAAATGCAATTTTGACAGGGGTTTGAGGATACGCCCGGTTTATCTCTTCCCGGACATTCAGAAGCCCCTTAAGCGCAGTTTCCACCGTGGTGCCAAACATGGCAAGCACGATGGCGTTTTTGTGCACGGTGCGGTGTTCGGAAGCAAGCACCTGGCCTGCTGCAGAAAGGGTTAAAACAAGGCACAGTGCC
>JALVQQ010000051.1:1019-2199 GCA_027025395.1 Deltaproteobacteria bacterium
CCTTGATGTCGTCTGCCAGACAATTGCCGGTCAGACGCCTGTTGCGGCCCGGACAAAAAAGTCCCGGACCAATTAAAAATTGATCCGGGACTGCCCTGTTCTGATCCCGGAAAGGTTTTCTCCTGCTCCATGCCCTGCCAAGGCAAGGAACGCAATTTCAGGCAGGTCTTCTGGCTTCCCCGCCCTTGGCAGCGGCCTTCCCATGTCCGTATGGACACAGTGACACAACTAAGGCTGCAAGGGTTTTTCCGTGGAGCATCCACGGCAGGGTTACAGCGGCGGGCCCGCCCCGGACTTTCACCGGGTTCCCTTTTCATCCGCCTTGCCGGCGGACACCTGAAATCAGGATTTGAAAATACCTGCTGGCTGTTGCTGAGTCAAGCGGCTGATAGACCCGGAAAACACCTGCCGTGCCTGCGGTATTGCCGGCTGCACGATACGGCGGGACTGCGTCCGCAGTGAAATACCCGGTTTGAAACACTAGTAATGAACATATCCTTTAATGTTTACATCCTCGCAGATAAAGGAGATATTACCGCCATATATGCCCCTGTATGCGTCATAAATGCCGTCACAGTCCGTTTCGTTATAGTGATTGATTATCACAGGTTTCCCCTGATGCAGAAACTCCTCCGCATCCTTCCTTTCCCACCACTCCATGTTGTCATGGCACGATTCATACAGAACACCGTCAAACAGAGGATCGGTCATGTTTTTCGCCATGCACTTCATGCCAAGGCTGTGAGCATAACGGCAAAGAAGCTCAAAATAGGCAGTGGCCTCCTGTTCTGTTACCCGGAAACCATACCTTTGCCTGTTTTCTTCATCCCAGGCCCAGTCCATATTGTCGAATTCAATCCAGTCGCATTGCCACCCTGCCATTGCCCTGATGCGGGCCTTCATGATGTCAACCACGCCTGTATCGACCCTGTTTACGAAATATTCTCCCTCCCACTGACTCCAGGCCTCTTCCACAAGAAATGGGCGCATCTCCTGAAAATCCTGGCGCCACTCCTCGCCCGTGCCTATGCTGACATAGCATCCCACCTGATTGCCGGCCTGTTTGATCAGCTGTATCTTCTCCGCCACTTCAGGCGAAAATGGATCCAGCAACACATATGCCCCGGAGGCGCTGGCCAATATCTCATCCATGGAGTCTGCGGCAAAGTTTTCCTGATAT
>JALVQQ010000052.1 GCA_027025395.1 Deltaproteobacteria bacterium
GAGGCCGTGGCCGAAGCGCAAGGCCAAAAAGACGGCATCGGTGCCAGGTTGCGGCTGCATTCCACTGATTTTGATTCCTTTTCATTTGTTCCCTGGATTATGTTTCGCCAGGCATGTTCAAGACTGCGCCCTGTAAACGTGACACACCTGCCTTCCTACAGGCACAGGCTCCTTGCAGCCCTTTATGAACAGGACAATTCCTTCGTTATGCACCTGTTGGAAAATAATACCCTTACGTCCCGTACTTACCGGTATGGCAGACATAGTAGCGCATTTCTCTTTTTTACTGATGATCTGCTGGCGCTAAGGCCTGTATGCGGCGCATTGAATCTTGTATGGGCTGCCTGCAGGGCAGGGGCTGGAGTGGTTACGGCTCCCTTTGATTACGGCCGTCTTTTTGAATCCGGCCTCCGGGGCGCGTTGTTCAGCCTGCCGGAGCTGATGTTTGTTAATATCAGAAAGGGGGATTATGCGTATGTCCCGTTTCGATTTCGAGATAGTATTGACGAATGATGTGTCAGAATCAAAAGGTAGTGGTCACAGACAAATTGTAACACAATATGCTGAAGCAGTCATATTTTCACTTGACTAAAATCAGGCTGAAAGTTTATCCTGATTAAATCTGAAAGCAGATACAGGAGAATTGGCGCAGGTGCGGAGCAGTGAGGGATCTGCTACTGCAAATCATCCAAAATGGATGAGATGCAGGTGCCGTTCACGGGACAATGATGCAGGGTTAATCGGAAAAGCAGCGTTGAAAAAGAGATATACCGCCAGAAAACAGCTTGACAAGGGCAGGGGGAACAGGGGAATTTTCCTGAAAATTCTCATTTGTATTATTGGGTTCCTTATCGTATGGGATGTTGCCGGCCCTTATGGACTCTGGGCCAGGTACCGTTTGATCAGGCAGTACCGGCGCCTCTATGCGGCCAACCAGGAAGCGGCACGGCGCAATGCCAGGTTCGCATCAAATATAGAGCGGTTTCGGTCCGATCCTGAGTATCAGGAAAGAATGGTGCGCGCCCGTCTGGGCTGGATAAAGGATGGTGAAATACTTTTCAGGTTTGTGGATTCGGTTGCCAGAACAGAAGGGGACAAATGATAACGGCCAGGCAGGTTGCCGAGTTCAAGGAATATTTGTCAAGTGGCAGGTGGGACGAGGATTTCGGATACCGTACTCCCGACGGGCAGGAGGAGATGCTCGATTTTATTGAGTCACTGTTTGATCTCTGTGAACTGGCGGATGAGGTTCTGTCCAGGAGGCTCTACAGGAATATGTCAGGCGAGGCCGAAGCAAATGCAAGCAACAGCAGTTCTTCATCCTTGCCTGGTTGACCCTTCCTGTCCATGCGATATTGAGCGGTATGATAAGGGTTCATACTTTTATTAAATACGGCAGGATACAACTTCAGGAGGCAGAGGCGGCTCTTCAGGAAGACAGGCCTGACATCTGCTGCCAGCGTCTGGCTGATCTTGCTGATTCGCTGTCCAAGGCCATTGCCGCGGCACTGCCCACAGTAAAAAAGGATTTTCTCACCATGGAACCTGATGCTATTGCCCGTTATGCGGCAGATCTGGCTGAACATCCTGAAGAGGCGCGGGAGGCGGCGGCTATCATCGGGGAGTTGCGAAAATTGCGCAAGGCGTTTTCCGCACCTGATGGGCAGGGGGCCAGGATGGCGGCCGAAAGGGCCTGTTCCTCAGCAGGAAGGGCTTTTACTATAATCCACGGCTTTTTTGCCTGATCCCGTTTTGTCATCATCAAGACAGGGAGGGTAATGCCCGGCTCGCCTGCCTACCATTCATCTCCCACGGAATTAATGACCATGCCCGAGAGGATCTTGGGATAAAAGTATGTTGACTTATGTGGCATGGTAAGCCCCTGGTCCGCAATATCAAGGACCTGGTGTACCTGGGTGGGCCGCATAAAAAAGAGCACTTCATCATTTGCAAGCCCTTTGAGCGCATCAACCGCGTCTGCCGAAAAGCGGACATTTTTCTCCTCGGTTTCTCTGTCAAATCCCATGATCCTTTTCAATATAACGTGGTCCAGCAGCACTACATCAAGCTGTTTCAGCGCCAGGGGCATATCGTCCGGATAGGCAGTCTCTTTCATGTCATCCCTGAGGCGCCATATTTGCGCCCGGTTTCCGGATACCGCGCCTATGGCAAGTGTATCTTCCGTGCCTGAGAGGGCCTCTTTCATCCTTTTTGCAAGATTCTCATAATCGTCTCCCGCCTCAATATTTTCTATGTGAAACAGGCCCGATGCCTTGCGGCTTATGAAGGCAAAATCGGTACCGCCTGTATTTACTATTCTGTGTGTGGGCAGAACTATCAACCCTGGATCTTCGGCGTCAACAAGATAGGTCATGATGTAGTCAAATGGCATGTTGCCCTGGTCATGGCCGGTCTGTTCGCGCATAAAATCTCTGAACCTCAACGCCGTTGTGTATCTGTGGTGACCGTCAGCTATATAGAGAGGTGAATCGGCCATGGCAGATGTCAGCGCCGCGGTTATATCCGGTGACGTAAGCCTGGAGAGGGTGTGAGAGTTCCCCGCGGAATCACAAACGGAACAGAGCCTTGATGAACCGGCTTCTTTCAGCAGCTTCTGAACCCCGGGGTTGTGCCTGTAAAGCATGAATACCGGACTGAACTGGATTCTTGTGGCCCTGGTAAGCTTGAACCTGTCTTCTGTTACCTTGTCAAAGGTCTGCTCGTGCGGAAGAACCTGTCTTTCTGACCAGTCGGCAAGGCGGACAAGTGCTATGAAACCGGTGCGGCGGAACTTTGAATGGCCGGAGCTGAATTCTATTTCGTATGGATAAATTGCAGGGAGCGGGTCCCTGGTCATTATGCCCTTTTTCATCCAGCACGAGAAAATTGATGCCGCGCACTGGTACCGGTCTATCGCTTTATTGCAATCCGAAGGGTCAGGAAGCTCTGCGGAGAATATGTTGGAGGGGTTTCTGGATGTGAAGTTGTCACGTCCTTTTTTGTCAACTACATCGTAGGGGGGCGCCACAAGTGTTTCAAGCGGGCCTGCCTTTGCCGTGTCATAGCGCAGCCCCCTGAAGGGCTTGATTTCAGTCATTTTTTATGGTTTCCCGGAACGGTCCGCGGTACGGGATAGGGTTTCCGCGGCGGAATGTTTCTGCTTTTTAAGGGGTATGTCCCTTGCCTGAAGTTTGAATCCTCATGCTGCACCGTTGCAAAATGGCGGTGAAGCTTGCCAAAAGAATACGTTTATTATGCAGGTAAGCAGATCAGAGCTTCACTATCTGATTCCTGCCATTTTGCTTGGCAAGGTACAACGCTTTGTCAGCTCTTGCAATAAGTGAGGATTCATCGTCGCCGTTCCGGAATTCGCTTATTCCCCCGGAGATGGTAACCGATATTGAGATATCGTGCGTCTTGTCGATGAAGGTATGCTTGGCGACGATATCTTTTATCCTGTTTGCAAGGATCATGGCCTCATCAGCCGTTGTGTGCGGCAGCAGCGCCAGAAACTCTTCTCCGCCATATCTGTAGGCCGAATCTGCCTCCCTGATGGTCTTTTCAAGCAGCCTGGCGATGACCTTTAGGACCGAGTCCCCGGCCAGGTGGCCGTAAACATCATTAACTTCCTTGAAATGATCAATATCAATCATGAGAACAGTCAGGGGATAATGATAGCGGCGCGTCTTGGCAAGCTCCTTTTTCAGATCCTTGTTCAGCGCTTCACGGTTCAGCAGTCCTGTAAGTGAATCTTTTCTGAGCTGTTTCTGGAGCTCATTTATTAGTCTTGACTGCTCTTCAAGCCTGGTTTCCATGTTTGACGAATGGATTTGCAGCTTGATATTGGTGTCATGCAGCCTGTCAATGCCCTCGCTGACTTCCGGGTCGTCAATTGGTATGTTTTTGAGCGCTTCTATGGTGCTTGCCATCTCCTCCGTCTGGCTTATGGTTCCGTTTACAAGCGAAGAAACCGTTTCATTCACTCCTCCCAGAATTTCGTCCGCCTTTTCCAGAAACTCCTGCGCCAGCTGCTTGGAGCCGCACTTTATCTCATGCCGTTTTAGAAGAATTCCTTCGTATCCATGTTTTTGGGCCAGCAGCCAGAACTCGGCACTATATATGTCAGGCCACGGCAGCATGTTGCGGCCTACGATCTCCTTGAGCGCCGCGCGGGCTGTGTCTGTAACCTGGCGGGCTATTAATTTCTCTGTCAAGTTCAGCTCCTTGCCGGACTGCTTGGTCTGTGCGTGCATTGTTACAGTTCCCGATTATGCTGATTTTCAATCTGTCGATTTTGGCATGTTGTGGAGTTGGAAGCCTGGTACCGGTATGTAAAACATCCCTGTAACCATACTTATCGGTTTTTGATCTTTATTCTTGAGGCACTGCATGGAGAAGGCGGCGAGTTCCTCCTCCAGTTTTTCATAACCGGGTCGTCAAAATTTCCGTGGCAATCAATGCAAAGCCCCACGTACAGAATCGATTCAATTTCATCGGAGTTGAATGTGCGTAGTCCGGGTTTTGAGCTTCGTACAAGTGAACTGCCATCAATCCTGGTGAATGCGTCAAGAGGGTGTTCAAGGCCGGATATGCCCGGTGTCCCGGAAAGCGCAGACACAAACTCCCACTTGCCATTGCTGTATTTGATGGAGCCGCTACCGAAGCCCAGTGCCCTGGGGTCCTTGTGGCATGAATCGCAGCTTCTGCCCCTGCGGTTTGTTGAATGAGGGTCCATGTACGAAATAGTAACCCTGGTGAAGTCTTTCTTCCACCGTCCCCCTTCGTCCAGAAAGGATACAAAGTCCTGTCACCCCGGAACCAGAATTACGACTTCTCCCTGTTTGCCGCCTGCATCCCCGTGCGTCTCATGGTTTGCCCGGTTGCTGTTTCCTTTCTCCTCAAGTATTCCCAGTACAGGGGCGTTGAATCTCATGAAGGATTTGAATTCCTTCCAGCTGCCCCAGCTATCCCGGCCTGTAATCTTGTCAAGTTGTTTTCCCCCTTTCATGTTCTGGACATGACAGCCATAACACTGCGGCACCCAGGTGCTGTGACAAGCCTGGCAGGTCAGGCGCTGGTGTACAGGCTGCATGCAGCTTGAGCTGGACGGCGGGGCCAGCCTGTGCAGTTTTTTGTCTGCCATGCCCTCCAGCACCAGGCTGTTGTCCTGTTTTTTTATCCTGAGTCTTGGGATATCAATTTGGTCCATCTGCTGTTGCCATGCGAAATATGGCATCTGGCTCAGGGAAACAAGCTTTTCAAGGTCTGTCTTTTGCGCGTGGCAGGTTTTGCACCTGATTTCCAGCTGCTCCTGCAGGTGCGCATGATCTTTTCCGTCTCCCATTACCTCCTTCTGTGTGTGGCAGTCGGCGCAAGCCATGCCTGCCCGGAAATGTATGTCAGGGGTGAGCTGCCTGAAGTATCTTCCGTCACGGAGCCGGTTTTCCGAGAGCTCTCCCTGGCTGTAAGGGGTGCCATAACCTTCTGATTCATACCTGCCCTGGTAGGTGAGTCCTATCCTGCCGCTCCTGTTGTGGCATCTGACACAGTTGTGGAGGGGGACATTTTTGGTGATTCTGGTGTGGTAAATGCCTTTTGCAGCGTCAGCACCCCGAGGCGGAGTTGAATGGCACGCGGTGCAGCCACCACCTTTTTCCGCAAGAAAGCCCGGGAGCCTGCCCTTGGTCATGCCGGTATGACAGGTGGCGCACAGTTTCCTGAAATAGTCGGCGGCAGGAGTTTTTATATTTTTTTTTGCGAGTTCGTTCACGGTTATCTGTTCATGGTGGCTGCCTGTTTCACCCCAGTAATATCTGAGTGTTGATATAATCCCCCGGTTGGTAGCCATCAGGGATTTGCGTGTACGCCTTACCTCTCCGGGATGGCAGCCAGTGGTGCCGCAGGTCTTGTCGGCAATTGCCAGCTCGCCAGGATTTGCAATAAGACCCCGGTGCGCCCGTTCAGGTGAGCCTGCCAGCGGATTGCCCTTGTGGCATACGGTGCAGCCGAGGACATCCCTGCCGTGCGCCCTGTCAGGCTTCTCATTGTGACAGGACAGGCACATGTCAACCTGTCCACTGGCCGTGGTTGTGACATGGACCGGCGCGGTGCGGGCCGGTTGTGGAATCAAGTCCTCTTTTTTCAAGGCGTTCTGCTGTAATGCGGCGGGCTGGGCAGGGAGAGATGGGGCGCTGATGCAAACAGATATCAGGAGAGCAAGAGACGGCAAGAGAATATATGAAAACCCTGGGGTTTTATTTCCTTGATACCGGTTCATGAGGTCTTCAAGGGTAACACTGTTTATGCCAGGAATAAAGCCGGGGCCAACGGAACGGTTTGCCGGAAATCATGGTCGCAAGCCCGGGCAGCTGCAATAAAAAAGGCAACCTTGTGAAGGCTGCCTTTTGATTGCTGTCTGGAGCGGGAAACGGGATTTGAACCCGCGACTTCAACCTTGGCAAGGTTGCACTCTACCACTGAGTTATTCCCGCTTACAGGTGCCGAGAATATAAAGAGACGTTTTGAAGATGTCAAGCACCTTCTTCAAAAAAACAGGCGTGTCAGCTGAGCCTGCCGTTTGTTGGCTTTCAGCTTTCAGGCACTGGCGGTTCCCTCAATGAAAATATGGTTATTTTTGCATGCGGTATATGGAAAAAGGGGATCATGGTGGATTTTATTGATGGTTTGCCGCTGTTTGGGGGTGGCCGTGCTTGTGTACTGGTTTTGCATCCGGTCAATCAGTTACCATCTCTCCGGCAATGACTGTGGCAATCTCGTTAAGATGGGATAGTTGTTCTTCCAGGGCCGCCAGGTCATCCGGATGCATTCCTATATATGCGGCCAGCTTGTATTTGTTGGCCGCGGGGGGAGTCATGTATCCCATTCCTATTGTGTGGCTGATCTGGTCAGCCAGTCCTGTAATGGCGCCGATCCGGTTGGCCTTCTTGCTTTTCAGTGAGAGATGATGAGTCGCCACGGCCGTTACATATATTGAGGGAAGACCCCAGTTTTTTACCAGCCATGCCCCTATCATGTTGTGAGGCAGGTTGAATTCCCGTTCAATTGATATAAGCGACCGGTCAGGCTCATCCGCAGCCTTTTTCATTATATCCCGCAGTTCGTCCCTGAAACATGCATTTATCGCAGCCCTGCCGATATCATGCAGAAGGCCGGCCGTGAAATAGATTTCGGGTTCATTCCATTCGAGTTCTATTGCCAGAATCCTGGCGATCATTGCCGTGGCTATTGAGTGAATCCAGTACTGCTGAAAGTCAAAGAACCTGTTTTTCCTGTTCAATTTTACAAATGAGGATATGCTCAGGCTCAGAGCAATATTCCTGACCTGTGAAAAACCGAGATAAACTATCGCTCTCTGGACAGTATTGATCTCGGCTTCAGGGTAATAAGCAGCGCTGTTTGCAACTTTCAGCAGCTGGGATGTGAGGTTCATGTCGTGATTGATGGTTTCCTCAAGACGTTTGATGTCCTTGGGATCACTGGCCACTATGTTCAGCACTTGTTGAGCGGCAGCCGGAAGCGGAGGGAGTGACTCAATTTTTTTTATTATTTCCTGTCTTTTTTTCTGCAGGTCAAACCGTAAAAGCTGGACGGTGTTTCCTGACGCGTCCCGGGATACTGTTGTGTTTTTGCTCATCTTGTCGGCGATGTCGGCGATGGGAGTTACTTTCACTTTTTACGGATTCTGTGGCGGTTTGCGTGATGGCGATGGGTAAACCGGCTTAACAAGTTCCGGTCCTTTGTTTTGCAGGTGTCATCCTTTGTACGTTATTTCTTTTTCTTATCGGATAAAGAGAAATCAGAATCAAGTGTTTTTAGGAGATGGAAATATTTTTTGGTGACAGGGGGCGGGTTTGTCATGGTTTGGGGGCTATGGTTTATGGCATGCCGAATGCTATGTTTAAAACAACAGAAAAAAATTAAAGGAGAAGGTCATGTCAGTATCATTAGCCAGGGAACTGCCATTGGTGCAGATTTCTAGCAACAAAAAGGTGAGGTGTCGTGCCCAGCAGGAATATTATGAGAACAAAATAAGATGCTTGGCAGAAATGGACCTGCCTGTTCATCTAATGCTTCTCGCCTGCTGGGATGCCCCTGTTGAAAGATCAAATCTTGAAACAGCCTGGGGCAGAAAACGGTTTGTTAAAAAATGTTTAAAATATTATAAGGGGCAGTTAAAAAATTTAATAAAAGAAGAGAAGCGGCTTGACTGAACTTCTGTTTATGCCCTGATCGCCAAAAAACTGGCGTTGCCCCCGTAATCCCTTTTTGAAAGAGTACGGGGGATTTTTTTGTAAAGGGTAAGGATAAATAATATCATATTTATATTGTTTTGTTCGCCTGAAAAACCGTCAATCAGGAATTTTCCTTCTGGGCATGGCTGCTGTTACACAGCCCTTTTCCGCGCTTGAGGCTCTGGCCAGCGCACAACAGGCAGGTTTCCTGCAAGTGATGCCTTGAGCCCGGGAGATCGTCACTGCACATTGTCATAATAAAATTTTGTATTAAGATCCGCCAGGTACGGTAACGCTGCCCTGGCCGTTCCAGTTCAGGCAGGATATCGTTTTCAGGCCGGGTTTCCAAAATTTTTTTCAAGGTCACAGGTAATGCTTATAGAAATTGATCCGGAACGTCCACGTCCAAGACAGATAAAGCAGGTTGCTGATGTCATCATGAAGGGGGGAGTAGTGATTTACCCCACGGATACCTGCTACGGCCTCGGGGCGGACATATTCAACAAAAAGGCCATAGAAAAGATATGTCGCATAAAAGGACTGCCCAGGAATACCCCATTCAGTTTTGTCTGCTCAGACCTGAGGGATATAAGTAAATATGCCAGGGTTTCAGACTATGCTTATCGTATCCTTAAAAGATTTCTGCCTGGTCCCTATACATTCATTCTGGAAGGTTCCCGCCAGGTTCCCAAGATGATGCTGACAAAACGTAAAACCGCGGGCATAAGAATTCCTGATCACCCTGTATGCATGATGCTTGTCCAGGAACTGGGCAATCCCATCATAAGTACCAGTGCAGGCACCAATGATGAAATAATATCAGACCCGCGGGACGCAAGGGCAGTGCTTGGGCGGCAGGTGGATATGATAGTTGATAGCGGCATTATTACGCCGCGTCCCTCCAGCGTTGTTTCACTGGTGGATGATGAACCAGAAGTGATCAGGGAAGGACAGGGAGACTGTTCCCTGTTTCAGGAACTTTGATGCAGGCAAACCCGGGCGGGGGCAGCCAATTATTGTTCTATATCTATAAGGTTCTTGCCAGCCTTGAAAACAATTCTGTAGTTGGCAGGGCACCTGGTCAGCTTCCCGGTCTTTGGATTAATGAATTCACGCGATTTCTGCCGCCTTACGGAAATATTTCCAAAACCCCGTATCTCAACCCGTCTCCTGTCACGCAGTGCATCTGTGATGGCCTCAAAAACCAGATTGACAATATCGTCCACGTCTTCAGTGGCAAAATCCGGGCATTTTCCGGACAGGATTTTTACTAAATCCCTCTTTTTGACAGAATTTTTTTTCATGGCGAATTCCGCATGGTGCTCTGCTCAGCCAGAAAGCACCTCTTGTTAAATTGCGTTCAAAGGTTCATTATTTTGTCCTGGCAGGGGTTCCCGGCGGTAATTGAGAAATCTGCGGGGTTACTGAACCGCTATCATGTCCGTTCCGCTGTTTTTGACAGCATCCATGATACCCATGGCGATTGTCCTGGCCCCTCCTTCCTCCAGCATCTGTTTCAGAAGCCTGAAACGATCCTCCTCAGGGTAAATCATGCGGTATTCTCCTTTGATTCCTGCTTCCCTTGCTGCCATGTCCGCGGCGGTTCTGATATTGCCGAGTTCGTCAACAAGGCCCAGGATTCTGGCCTGTCTTCCTGACAGAATCCTGCCATCGGCAATATCTTTCACCTTGGCTTCTGGCAGGTGTCTGCTTGAGGCAACATCCGCAATGAACTGGTGGTGTATATCATCCATGACATTTTCGAGAACGGCCTTTTCTTCAGGCGTAAGGTCACGGCTGATGGAACCCAGATCCTTCAATTTGCCGCTTTTTATAACAGTTGTGCCTATGCCCACTTTTTCCATGAGTTTCCGCAGGTTGGGTATCTTCATGATAACCCCGATGCTCCCGGTAATGGTGCCCGGGTTTGCAACAATGGTTCTTGCCCCCAGTGCGGCATAGTATCCGCCGGAGGCCGCCACGGAACCCAGTGAGGCCACTACCGGTTTGGCGGTATCCAGCTGTTTCAGTGCCTGGTATATTTCCTGGGAAGCCCCCACCGCGCCTCCCGGACTGTCAATGCGCACTATCACGGCTTTTACCGCGTCATTTCTCCTCATATCTTCCAGCTGGTCAATAAATTTTTCACTCTGGGCAATTACGCCGCTTATCCGCACAACCCCAACCGCTTCCGGGGAGTTGTCCGTGAGTACCGGAGTCATGGGATTGACCAGGCCGTTGATAACCATATATATGCCGGCAAAAAACAGCAGCATGAAAATCAGGGACAAGGTGCCGATGGTGGAAAGTATAATCATAAGAGGAGCTGTGCGCCTTGGAGCTGTCTTGTTGCAGGAGGAATCTGTCATGGCATTTGAATAAGCAGGGTATGCAGTGCTGTATTGTGCGTACTGAAAACAGATAAGGGGCGGCAGTTTGAAAACTGCGGCCCCTTTACAAGTCCCGGCCCGGGACTGATAACCAGTTTATGCTGACATGGAATTATTCCTCAGCGTCGTCATCCTTGCCTTCCTTCGTCTTGGCAAGCGACTGTTGCACCAGCTCTTCCTGGAGCAGGCTTCCAAGGGTTGTGGCGCCCTTTCCGCCGGAGGAATATTCTTCGTAGTAGGAACGCTCCTCATCCTCTGCTATGCGTTTGAGGGAGAGACCTATTCTGCGCTCAAGCGGAGCAACATGAATTACCTTGGCTGTCAGCTCCTCGCCGGGTTCATACTGGCCTACAGGCGTCTTTACCTTGCCGGGTCCTATTTCAGAGACATGGACAAGTCCTTCCACGCCCTCTTCAAGCTCCACGAAGATGCCGAAATCCGTAACATTGGTAATTTTGCCCGTTACCATGCTGCCAACCGGATATCTCTCGGGTGCTGATTCCCACGGATCGGGATGGAGCTGCTTGACGCCAAGGGAGAATCGTTCCTTCTCCTTGTCTATGTTAAGAACTACAGCCTGTATGGTCTGTCCCTTCTTGAAGAGTTCGCTGGGATGCTTGACCCGCTTGCTCCATGAAAGGTCTGATATATGCACAAGCCCGTCAATACCCTCTTCGATCCCTATGAAGAGACCGAATTCGGTTACATTCTTGACCTTGCCTTCTATAACCGTACCCTGGGGGTAACGCTCTTCAATGAGGTCCCACGGATTAGGCTCAATCTGCTTCAGACCGAGGGAGATGCGTTTATTTTCAGGATCGACCTTGAGCACAACCGCCTCAACGGTATCACCCACGCTCACGATCTGGCTTGGCCTGCGCACGCGTTTGGTCCAGGACATTTCAGATACGTGAACCAGTCCTTCAA
Source organism: Deltaproteobacteria bacterium (assembly GCA_027025395.1). Classification (GTDB taxonomy): domain Bacteria; phylum Desulfobacterota; class Dissulfuribacteria; order Dissulfuribacterales; family QOAL01; genus S144-17. The sequence goes on from JALVQQ010000052.1 coordinate 11,570, forward strand.
CGCCTTCTTCCAGTTCAATAAACGCACCGTAATCCGTAAGGCTTACCACCTTGCCGGTAACCCTTGAGCCAACAGGGTATTTTTCCTCGACGCGTGCCCATGGGTCCTCGGTAAGCTGCTTGATTCCCAGGGAAACCTTCTCGGTCTCAGGATCGAAACTTAATACCTTGACCTTGATGGTATCTCCGACCTTGAACAGCTTTGAAGGGTGCTCTATACGCCCCCAGGAAATATCTGTGATGTGCAGAAGCCCGTCAATTCCACCGAGATCCACAAATACGCCGTAATCGGTGATGTTCTTTACAACACCCTCACGCTCCTGGCCCTCCTCGAGGGTTGCGAGGGTTGCGGCGCGTTTTTCCGCGCGATCCTTCTCCAGTATGGCCCTTCGTGAAACTACTATGTTCTCGCGTTTTCTGTTGCATTTGAGAATTGCACATTCAAGTTCAGAGCCAACCAGGCTCTCAGGGTCCCTTAAGGGGCGCAGGTCTATCTGCGAGAAGGGAAGAAAGGCAATAATCCCGCTCTTCCTGTCGCCAATGCGTACTGAAAGACCACCCTTGACCCTTGAAATCACCTTGCCCTTGACAGGCTCTTCCGCCTCGAATGCCTTTACGACTTCTTCCCATACCTGCTTTCTCAGCGCCTTGGAGTGGGAAAGCATGAGTGTGCTGTCGTCCGAACTCCACCTCTCTAACAGTACTTCCACGGTGTCACCGGGCTTTACGCTTATCGTTCCGTCATCGTCCTGGAATTCACGCACCCGGATAAGCCCCTCGGACTTATATCCTACGTCCACCATGACGTAGTCCCTGTCGATGCTCACTACAGTCCCTTCAAGTATTTCTCCTTCCTTGAAGGTTCTGAGGCTCTGCTCAAACAGGTCTTCAAACTGGCTCATGTCCTCCATCTCTTCCATATCGTCATCGTCGGATGAGGCCACTGTGTCCAGTTCGGTTGTCTGGTCGTTAATGTTTTCGTCCTGCGGAGTGTTTGTTGTTTCCTCAGCGGAAACAGCTGTTGAAGTTTGTTCCTCAGTTACCTGGCTCGCCACATTTTCCATTATTGAATAAACCCCCTGAAAGAGTGAAATGTGCCTATATAACAGCCTGCCCTCTAAAATTCAATGGAATATATTTGAGTTTGTAAAATAAAAATGAGCGCCAGGCCCCTGAAGTTGCCTGTCAGATGTTGATGTTTGACAAAAAAAACAGCAATAACCGGATGTTATGAGTGGATTTTATAGTTATGTCCCAGGTGCAGGTGACATTTGCGATGCCAGGGAAATTGCAAATTATCTTATCGGGCAAAAGTTCACGCCTGTTTGCCATTTCAGGCTGCGCAAGGCTGATGAAATGCATTTATGGAAGGAGACGGCGCAAAGGCCGGGTGCATATGGCCTTGTCAGGCGGAGATTACTTTACAGGCAGGATTGCCAGGCCCGGATGACCGGTTGATAGCCGAGGCCGCAATGCCTGTGATGCAATACCAGTAGTACGCAAACGGGTCCATCTGGATAGCGGTATCAAGCTTGATGAGTGGAACGACGTCCCTGTTTGGACAATTTTGTCATGAAATACAAATGCCTCAAGCGCAACGAGAATTACGATTTGCGGGTTGTATCTTGAGAGTTCATGGAAGCTTTGATTTTTTCTAGGTATGCCTGGATTTTTTGTTCTTTTTCCGGAGCAAGATTTAAAAACTGGCATCCCGCAGCATAGCCCAGGGATTCATGCTTCAATATCCATTTCAGTTCAACCTCTGTTTTCTCCATAAAGTCAAGAGCTGGTTCCCTGATCTTTACAATCACCATATGGCCATTTTTATCTATCCCGGGCCTTTCCTCCCTGGCAAATGATATTCCAATGCCACCCTGGCTCATATTCATTATCATGGCTGTGACCTCGCCATGTCCGTTTTCCCCCTGGTAACTGAATCTTCCGCTGATCCATTTGTCACTGGGGAAAAATATTCTCTCAAAACGCCTTCTTTCATGTATGGGCTTGTCCATTATATCTTCGCCTCTGTAACCTTTTGAAAAAACCTTGCCCGTACGCAACGCCTTGATGTGCACCCAGCATTACGGGTGCTATATTGTCATGGTGTTGTGACGACCGGTTTTATCAATCCTTTTTGCACTGGAAGTTTTCCGGTTTTATTTGATTACCGTCTCCCATATTCAACAGACAGGTACCATGCCGAATCCCTGGGGAAAATTTTTGTGGCAGCATGTCGTAAAATATGACAACCAAATGAAATTACAATAAAATTGACGACAATGTCATGATGCCACGGTGCCATTTTTTAAAAAAGGAAAACTTCAGTTTGCAACCACCTCTCTGAACATATTTCTTTATTTTGATTTGGACCTGTTGTTTTATTTTTTCAGTTTTCTTTTTATATCTGCTGAAAAAAATTTTTGCAACAATTTGTTGATGGCCTCTTTATCAGTTTCTCCCCGGTGATAACGTCATTGAAAAGAAAGAAAAGCCTCTGTTCCGCCCCGGATGTCAATATTGAGAGTGATTTGCAATGTCAGAGGGTGTTGTATGCATTTTGTCAGCTTTTATGTACAATATCGGTGGGATCGATTAATGCGCCTGCATGGCTCCGGAGATGGTGTTCGGGCATGAGCCCCATCCGTAAAGACATAAAGCATGCAGGCCGCAAGAGTGGGCGGTTTCTGTTTTGCTTCGGATTCCAGCGTTACAAATCCTATGGCAAACTTGCAAAAAGAAACCAAATAGGTTACCTTGAATTTTCAAGGGCGGTTAACTCAGTGGTTCAGAGTGCCATCCTCACACGGTGGAAGTCACTGGTTCGAATCCAGTACCGCCCACCACTGAATCAATCGCCAGCCCTTTTCAGGTCTTTCCATTTGCACAGTTTGCCCAAATTATGAAAAAGGCCTGTCTAAGGATAGAGATTGATTATTCAAAAAAAAACCGCAGCGGAAAGTTCCCTCAAGAAAGTGCCCCCTCATGCCGAGGGGTTTTTTTTAGTGCGCAGCCATCAGTCAAATCTGGTGCGCCTGATACTCACAAGCCCCGGAATATCAGTTCGGATGCAGCAGAAATGGTGCCGGCGGGGGTGAGTACCGTGTCCATTATCCATGAAATTGTCAGACAGATTGTCAGACAGACAGAAAGAGTCAGGCGGAGCGTGGCCCGGGCGCATGGCCCGGTTATCCGGGGCCGGTGAAGTGGCGCCGGAAGGTCGGGAGCAAACAGGGGAAATAACAGTTTTGATATAAAACTGGTTCCCGTGGGAGTGAAGGAGATGCTGTATCTCCACGGGTGCCGCGCTTCAGAGGCGTTTATATCATATCTGAAGCGTATCAGAATCAGGAGTTTATTATGGAAGACAAAATCAGGAAAATCCTTGTGGCAAACAGGGGGGTGCCGGCTGCTCGAATCATGCACACATGCCGTGACCTTAAAATATCCACGGTTGCTGTCTACAGCACGCCAGACAGGCTTTCTCATCATGTCATGGTAGCAGATTCAGGAGTTCATATAGGCGATGCGCCGCCAGCAGAGTCCTATCTCAACAAGGAAAAAATTATTGATACAGCCCTGAGGGAGAAGGCGGATGCAATCCATCCGGGCTGGGGGTTCCTGGCGGAAAATGCCGAGTTCGCCCGGATGGTACAGGATGCCGGCCTGATATGGATCGGGCCTGAACCAAAAGTGCTGAGCCAGATGGGCGACAAGATAGAGGCCAAGAAAATAGCAGTCAGGGCCAATGTTCCAACCATTCCCGGTATCAGCGATGTCAAGAGTGTCAAGCAGATCAAGGAGTGGATGAAGCACGATCAGGTGGAATATCCCATCATGATAAAGGCTTCATCCGGTGGCGGCGGAAAGGGAATGGTCAAGGTAGAGAATGAGAGTGAGCTTCCCAATGCACTGGAACAGGCGCGTTCCGAGGCGCGCAAGGCCTTTGGAGATGACAAACTCCTTGCTGAAAAGTATATCGAGCGGGGCAGGCACATCGAGGTCCAGATAGTCGCCGACAAACATGGAAATGTTTATCATCTCTGTGAAAGGGAGTGTACCCTTCAGCGCCGCAATCAGAAGATTATAGAGGAAGCACCTTCTCCATCGCTGAATGACAGCCTCAGGCATGAGATCTGCTTTACCGCTGTTCGGCTCATGCGGGAAATAGGCTATACCACCGCGGGTACGGTTGAGTTTATCTTTGATTCCTCCACCAAGAAATTCTATTTCCTTGAGGTAAATACCAGGCTTCAGGTTGAGCATGGTGTTACCGAGCTGATTACCGGCCTTGATATTGTTGAACTTATGATAGACGTGGCCCAGGGCAGGGAGTTTGCATTTTCCCAGAGCGACGTCCATCCCAACAGGTGGGCCCTTGAAGTGCGTATAAACGCCGAGGACCCGAAAACATTCGCGCCGTCCTTTGGCACCATTACCAGGCTTCAGGTCCCAACAGGCCCTGGTGTGCGGATTTACCAAGGTGTATATGAAGGCGCGGATATACCGCCATACTATGATTCACTGTTCATGTTGCTGCTTACCGCTGGCCGCAACCGCGACAGCGCCATCAGGGCGATGGACAGGACATTGAGCCGTAATCTGCGGATTGAAGGAATCAAGACCATCACGCCTCTGCTGCTGGCAATAATCAGGCACAGGGCTTTTCAGGCAGGAGATTTCTCCACCAAGTTTATTGAAAATCACATGGATGAGCTGATCTCGATGTTCAGGGTGCGCGATGCCCAGGACGAGGCACTGAAGATAGCGGAATATGTGGCGAGAATTTCAGCCCTTGGTCCCCAGGAGTGGATGTAGTCATGAAAAATTTCGAAAAGAAGATGTTCAGGCCGGGAATGAGGCCTGCGGATATAGTCAAGAAACTCAGGGAACTGGATGCGGTTGCCATAACATGCACCGGCATGAGGGATGCCGGCCAGTCTGATTACAAGAACCGTCACAGGATTTATGACCTGAAGACCCTTGCTCCCTACTATGAAGAGATGAATCTCTTCAGCTCCGAGTGTCATGGCGGAGCCAGGTGGCATGTGGGAGTCATGAACCGCAGGGAAGATCCCTTTGAAGAGATTGACATACTCAGGGAGCACATGCCAAGCGTAATGCTTCAGACCCTTATCAGGGAGACAAACCTGTTCGGTTACCGGCCATATCCCAAAAATGTCATTGAATACGTGGTGCAGCGGGTGGATATTGATGTGTGGCGCTGTTTCTCCTTTTTGAATGATGTCCGCAACATGCGGGCCGTGGCCGAAGTGGTAATGAAGAGGGGCAGGCTGTTTCAGCCGGCCATATCCTTCACCCAGGCCGAGTGGACCACCAACGACTATTATCTCAGCGTGGTCAAGGACATTGTTGACCTGTGCGCCGGTACGGATGAAATCGTACTCTGCATAAAGGACATGGCAGGGGTGGGAAGCCCGGAACGCATAAGCAGCCTTGTGGATTCCATCAAGCAGGCGTATCCGGACCTGGTAATCCAGTATCACCGTCACGCCACGGACGGCCTTGCCATGCCGGCGCTTCTGGCCGCCGCTAAGGCCGGGGCCAAGGTGCTGGATGCGGAAGAAGATTCCCTGACCAGGTTCTACGGACAGGCGCCTATCCTCGCCCTGCAGGCGTATCTTGAGGAGTCAGGCATAAATGTCCTCCTTGACAGGGAGATGGCCGAGCAGGCAGTGCAGAAGGTCCGTGAGTGGATCGGGCATTACGAGTGGGCAGAGTCTCCGTTCAAGGGGTTTGATCACACTGTTACAAGCCACAGGATGCCCGGCGGCGCATTCCCCAGCTCCTTTGAGCAGGCTGAAAAGGGCGGATTCCTCCACCTCATGCCTTCAATACTCAGGGTGATGTCCCTTTATAATAAAATAGTAAAATATTTTGACGTAACTCCCGGCTCCCAGATCACCTGGGTTACATGCAGCGGCATAGTAAACAAGTATGACAAGGAGAAGGGTGAGGCCGGCGTTCAGCATGTGATAAAACTTCTCGAAAAATTCGTGGAGGAGAAAAACCAGGACCTGAAGGCAATGACACAGGAGGAGCAGGAGGAACTTCTGTCACTCTTTGCCACTGCCCCTGGTGATTTCAAGAATCTTATCCTGGGTGGCTACGGCAAGCTTCCCATGGGCTGGCCGGATGAGTGGGTTTACAGGAGCGCCTTTGGCGATGAGTGGAAGGCAAAACTTGAAACCAGGAAGGAGACCTCTCCGCTGGAACAGCTGCAGGATGACGACCTTGAACAGATCAGGAATGATCTTGGCGTGACACTTGGACGTGAGGCCAGTGAACGGGAGTTCATACTCTATCTTATGCATCCAAAGGATGCCCTGGGCATTATAGAGTTCCGTGAAAAATATGGCGATACCCCGCTGGTGCTTCCCACCAATGTATGGCGCGAGGGCCTGAAGAACCCTGGAGACAAGGTTGAATTTGTATTCTGGGGCCAGCCCTACTGTATTGAGCTTGTTTCCATAGGGGCCGAGCATGACGGGCTGATTCACGTGGTCATGAAGGTCAACAACAAGACAAGAGTTTATACCATCGAGACCCCCAGGGCCAAAAAGGTCGAGATCCGCATGGCCAAGGGTGAGGGAGAGATAGGCGCGCCTATCAATGGTAACGTCTGGCGTATCGGCAATCCTGACAGGGGAACCATCAGGGAGGGCGATATAGTTCACAAGGGCGAGGAGATCGCCAACCTTGAGGCCATGAAGATGGAAAATGCACTGCTTGCGCCCTTTGACGGGGTGGTCAAGGAGATTGCTGTCAAACTGAATGACTCGGTACAGGAAGGGCAGCTGCTCTTTGTGCTTGAAAAGAAATAGATATCGTGCAGGTATCCTGTATCTCCTTATGACAGTATTTTTTCAGGGCTGGCCCGGTTGGGTCAGCCCTTTTCATTTGAAACTGTAGAAACTGTTTTGTTACAAGGCCAAGCACCCATGAATATCCAGACAGGGATTCAGGAGTCAGCCAGGCCCGCGCGGTTTGCCGGAAAATGCTTTTTGCACCTGGAGGAGATTGACTCTACCAACTCCTACTGCATGAACCGGCCGGAGTTGCTGGCCCGCGCCGGTCTGGTTGTATATGCTGACAGGCAGACAGCGGGCAGGGGACGCATGGGCAGGAAGTGGGAGCAGGGAGATGAAAAACATCAGCATCTTTTTGCCTCCTTTGTTATACATCCCTCTCTTGCCCCGGAACTTGTCCCTTCCATTACCATCTGTGCCGGTCTTGCCGTATATGACGTGCTTTCAGGGCTGGGGCTGAGAAAGTGCAGCCTCAAGTGGCCGAACGATGTGCTTGTAAACGGCCTGAAGGTGTGCGGAATATTGTGCGAAAGTGTAGTGTCGCAGGGTAGATGCGTGGTAGTGGCCGGGGTGGGTATAAATATCTCCGGTGATACTTCCCAGTTCCCGGAGGAGGTGGCAAGCCGGGTTACGACCCTTGAACAGTGTCATGTCATGGTTTCCCGTGATTCGCTGCTGGATTCTCTATGTGATGGGTTTGACACATGCCTTGCAGCACTGCATGAAGGCAGGAGTGCGGAGTTGTTCAAGCGTTGGGAGGATGTGTCAGGCTCCATTGGAAGGGATGTGGCATTTTACCATCAAGGGCAACGGCAGAGGGGAACAGTTTTCGG
>JALVQQ010000053.1:0-1412 GCA_027025395.1 Deltaproteobacteria bacterium
ATAATAAAGTCAATGGAGCAATGGAGGGCATCTTCTTATTACAGGGCATAACTTCGGAATCGGTGGCCGAATTGGTCGGAATAAGGACCAGATACTGAAGTATAGGCCATCAACCCCGCGGCACGGTCTTACCTTTTTGAAAATTCGGCCACATATCCTGTTGCAAAAATGTAAGAAGACTGTATTTTGACGCGTGAATTCCAATTCATGAAATCTCTGCCCCGGAAGGCCAGCCAGACAAGCCCTGAAAACACTCTGCACACGAGGCTTTTCCTTTTCCCCACCAAGCGGAAACGGACAACGACATCCAGGACTTATGTGCCGAGCGCCTTCAGTTCGGCCCGCGGAAGTGAGGGCAACGGATTAACCAGACCAGCACACATTGAGCAGCATGAACAATCCATACCAGAGAAGTTCCAGACTCACCCCGGAGAAACACAATAATTCCGCCGCGTCAGGGCCTGTTGATCTTGCGAATGACCTGGAGGTGCTGACCTGCCTGTACGAAGTTACCCGCGCGCTTTCCGCCACCCTGAACCTCAAATCGGCCCTAAGGGAAGTAATGGAGATACTGGCCGCCAGGATGGGAATGAAACGCGGGACTGTAACCATCCTCAAACCCGGCTCCACCGAGCTCCAGATTGAAATAGCCCACGGCCTGTCAGCCGAGGCCAGAAAACGGGGCAGGTACCATCTTGGAGAAGGCATTACCGGACGGGTGGTATCCACTGGAGAACCAATGGTGGTGCCGCACATCTCAAAGGATCCACGCTTTCTGAACCGGACCCGCACACGAGGGGGCGCAAAAGGAGCCGACCTGGGATTCATCTGTGTGCCAATCCAGAACGGCAATGAAACCATTGGCGCGCTCAGCGTGGACAAGGTCTTTACAGGCGCCAGAACCATTGAGGACGACCTGCAGTTAATGACTGTGATAAGCAGTCTGATTTCACAGTCCGTGGTCCGCCTTCAGGCTGCCAATGCCGAAAAACAGGCGCTTCTTGAAGAGAATGAGACACTGAAACGCGCACTGTCTGAAAAATACGAGATGAAAAATCTCATTGGAAAATCAGGCAGGATGCAGGAAGTCTTCAACATGATATTGAGGGTTGCGGCAAGCAACGCAACCGTGCTGCTTAGAGGAGAAAGCGGCACGGGGAAATCCCTGATCGCAAAGGCCATACATTTTAACTGCAAGCGGAGAAAAGGCCCGTTTGTAATGGTAAACTGCTCAGCGATCCCCGAAACACTCATAGAAAGTGAGCTTTTCGGTCACGAACGCGGCGCATTCACCGGAGCAGCCACAAGGAAAAGCGGCAGATTCGAACAGGCCAGGGGAGGCACCATCTTCCTGGATGAAATAGGAGAATTGCCGCATCATGTGCAGGTCAAGCTGCTCAACGTAATACAGG
>JALVQQ010000053.1:1422-4282 GCA_027025395.1 Deltaproteobacteria bacterium
ATACAGGATCGTGAATTTCAGCCCCTGGGGGCGACCAAAACCCTGAAGACTGATGTCAGGATTATTGCCGCAACCAACCGCAATCTTGAAGAGGCAATGGAGGCAGGCCAGTTCCGTGAAGATCTTTATTACAGGCTGAACGTGTTCCCCATCTACATACCTCCGCTGAGGGAGAGGCGCACGGACATCCCGTTGCTGGCGGAACATTTCATGAAGCAGTTCGCCAGGGAAAACAACAAGAAAATCATCAGGATTTCCCAGCCCGCCATTGACGCACTGCTTCAATTCCAGTGGCCCGGCAACGTCAGGGAGCTTCAGAACTGCATGGAGAGGGCAGTGCTTATATGCGACGAGGATGTTCTGCGTATTCACCACCTTCCGCCGTCCCTGCAGTTTCACGACATATCCGAACATGACGTTGGAAACGCAAGGAAATCCCTTACCGAAATGGTTGCACATTTTGAAAAAGAGCTTATTGTGGAAGCCCTTTCCGAAACCGGCGGCAACCAGACCAAGGCTGCAAAACGGCTGGATACGAGCCTCAGGATCATAAACTACAAGATAAAAAAGTACGGAATAAACCCGGCGAACTTCAAGAAGAAATCGTGACAGGCCATCCATGAGCTCTACTGTATACCCGCACAACCACGGCACGCCCCGATGCTGTCAGGGCCGGAACTCTAAAACCGGGGAGGGCCTGCCGGAAATTGGCAACCATGCAGGGCTGGACAGTGCTTCCTTTCCAGTTAAATGAAGATCAGACACTACACAAAATCACACAGGAAAGGGAAGGGCCGCAACAGGCGCGGCCGGAAAGTACCCTTTTTCATGAAGCAGGAGCCCAGTGCATGGCCCGCGGTACAGAATCCTCTATTTGAGTCCATGAGAGAGGAGAATCACATCATACTGCGGCCTGATCACAATATCAGCAGAAAAAATATTGACAAGGAAGCCCTGAAGGTCCTTTACAGGCTCAAGGATGCCGGTTTTACGGCATATCTTGTTGGCGGCAGCGTGAGAGACATGCTTCTTGGCAAAAAGCCCAAGGATTTTGACATTGGCACCGATGCCCGCCCCGAGCAGATCCGCAAGATATTCCGCCACAGCAGGATCATTGGCAAGCGTTTCCGCCTTGTGCATGTCTATTTCAGGGGCGGAAAGATCATAGAGGTTTCCACCTTCAGGAAACAGACGGATTATGATGACAGGGAGGCCGCCAGGGAAGAACTGGCAAACAGCGACATTTACGGAACACCACGGGAAGACGCCTCGCGCCGCGACCTCACCATCAACGGGCTTTTTTACAACATCGCCAACTTCAGCATAATTGACTATGTAGGCGGCATGAGCGACCTGAGAAAGGGTATTGTCAGGGCCATTGGCGACCCGGAACGCCGGTTTCTCAGGGACCCTGTCCGCATGCTGCGGGCCATACGCCACGCCTCGAGAACCGGCTTTGAAATTGAACCGGTCACCTGGAAGGCTATCAAGGCCAATGCTGACAAGATAAGGCTGTGCGCAATACCCAGGGTGAGGGATGAATGGCTCAAGGACCTTCAGTCAGGAGTTAGCGCGTCATGGGCGGAGCTCATGCTTGAAAGCGGGATGCTTGAGGCGGTATTTCCTGGCTTCAAGCCAGTTTTGCACGGGGACAGGGGCAAGGAAACCGTTGATATGCTGCTGAAGATGCTGAAACGTCTTGACAAACTGCTTAAAACAGAAAAACAGAACATCGGTGAGGAGCTGCAGCTGGCATTTCTCGCCTACCCGTTCTTCCATTTTGATCCCGAGTGGAGGAAACTGCAAAGTGAAAAAATACGTTGGCCCACCTATGAGGCGCGCAACCTGCTCCACGAAATTTTCCACCCCTACGATTTCAGGAACATGATTTCAGACCAGGCAGCCCAGATACTGGCCAGCCAGTGGCCTGTAAAACTCTGCTCCAGGCGTGGTTCCTGGCCCAAACGGGTCTGGAGTAAAATGACCTTCAGGGATTCAGTACTGCTTTTTAATGCAGCGGCTGCTTCCCAGGGCCTGCCGGAGATAGAAGACGAACCGCACACCACTGTCAGAGAGGGGACAAACCGGCGCAACAGGGGCAGGCGCAGACCCCGCGGGAAAAACAGAAGACAGGCGAAGGCCAACAACAGAAAACAAAAGTGTTCATGAGGACCACGGATGAAATTACGCCAGAATGCAAAAGAACTCGTACTGGTAGAAGTCTCGGGACTTGGCTTCATACTTGGAGAAATACGTTACAACAGGCAGACGGAAACTGTCCTCTTTGCCCTGGAAAAGGCGGCATTTTTTGATCTCTACTTTCCATGTGCCGTGATATATGACCAGAAAACAGGGCCGTCGGTGCGTCCACATGTGCTAACCACCATGACCACATCATCAATACGGGTGCAGCGCAGCATGGTTTCATGTTTTGTGCTGGGACCAGACCTGCATCCCTCGCTTGCAAGGCAGTACTCGGATCTCCTTGACAGCATAATGCTCCAGCAGCAGCTGCTGTCCCCGCCGGACGGCGAGGATGATCCCGATCCGGACAGGCCTTCTCCCCAGGGCGGGACCAGGGTGGTGTCCATCAAAAACGGCAAGGACAAAAAGTAGGCGGAAAAATTGCTCACGTTTCCCCAAATAGACCCGGTAATTGTACGGATCGGACCGCTTGCTGTACGGTGGTACGGCCTCATGTATCTTCTGGGCTTTACCGTTTCATACCTTCTTGTAAAAAAACAGATAAGGGAATCGCTCCCGGACGCCAATGGCAAAAGGGAAGGTCATGAGGAACTGCTTGAGCAGGAATTCCAGCACCTTGACGGCCTGATGCTGTACCTTGTCACCGGAGTAATAG
>JALVQQ010000053.1:4292-13647 GCA_027025395.1 Deltaproteobacteria bacterium
GAGTAATAGTGGGCGGACGGCTGGGATACGTACTTTTTTACAATCTGTCGTGGTTCCTTGAGCATCCGGCAGAGATAATTGCGACCTGGCACGGCGGCATGTCATTCCACGGCGGGACCGCCGGTGCACTTGCGGCAGGGTATTGCTACTGCCGGCGGCATGGAACGGAATTCCTGAAATGGGCTGACAGGTTTGCCGTTACCGCACCCGTAGGCCTCGGATTCGGCCGCCTGGGCAATTTCATCAACGGAGAACTTTACGGCAGGGTAACGGACGTGCCCTGGGCCATGATTTTCCCATTTTCAGACGGCATGCCCCGGCATCCTTCCCAGCTTTACGAGGCGTTCCTTGAAGGAATGCTGCTCTTTGCCATTCTATGGCCTGTTCGCAGGAAAAAATGGCCTGCTGGCAGAAAAACCGCCCTGTTTCTCATGGGCTACTCCGCGTGCAGGATAACAGTGGAATTTTTCAGGGAGCCTGACCGGCAACTGGGCTTTGTGCTTGGCAACTGGATCACAATGGGGCAACTCCTGAGCGCCACATTCATGGCGGCAGGCGCAATGCTGTGGGCCGTTGCCGGGCATGGTACGCGTACCTCATCCTGAGCCTTCGGGTCGCAGTGGATCAATTATCCCTGCCTCCCGGAAACCACGCTCCCTCAGCAGGCAGGACTCACAGCGTCCGCATGGCCTTTCCTCATCCCGGTAACACGACCAGGTAAGATGCAGGGGCGCGCCAAGCGCCACACCTGTCTTGACCACTTCCGCCTTGCTCATGTCTATCAGCGGCGTCTCTATCCTGATACAGGTCTCAGGCCGGGTTCCTTCCTGGATAAGCGCGTTAAATGCCCGGTAATATGATTTTCTGCAGTCAGGATAACCGGAGCTGTCTGCCTCCACTGCACCAATGAATATTCTTGAGGCCCCCATGACCTCGGCCCAGGAAACAGCTATGGAAATTATGTGTGTATTGCGGAAGGGGACATAGGTCACCGGAATGCCAGGGTTGTCAAGTGAATTTTCAGGAATATCGATTGAGGCATCGGTCAGTGCGGAACCACCGATACGCCTTAAATAGGTGATATCTGCAACAAGGCGTCTTGTAACACCAAAAAATGCGGCAATATCGTGAAATGCCCGCAATTCGCGTTTTTCTGTACGCTGTCCATAGTTTACATGCAGAAATGCGGTCTCATGGTCACGGGCAGCAATAGCGGCGGCCACGCAACTGTCAAGACCGCCGCTGACAAGACACACGGCAAGTCTGCTCATTTTCAACCTCATTGGCAACTGTGCGTCTGGCTAGATAACAGCATAGCCCGACGAGATTGGGACCGTTTTTACCACGGGCATGAACCCCGGGCAAGCGCCGTGGCAGGGAGCTGCCGCAACTTTCCCAACTTCCTTGTCACAAAATTGCATTAGGCTGAAAATTACGGCTCAATAGAAAGTAAAGGAACGTCCAGATCGCCAGCCTCCACGATCCGGACGCAGTAACCTGGAAACTCGCGCTTCTCCTGAATCCGGCCCGGACTATTCAGTAATCAGATCCTCGAGGGCCTTTTTGAAATCGTCGTCCACAATGGTTTCAATTGCTCCAACGTCAAGCTCTTCAATATCCTCCAGCTCCTCAGGTATGCTGTCTCCGGATGTGTCGGCCACCAGATCGGACATATCGATTTCCGCCAGATCAACAGGCGCGGACCCCGGAGCCTGTTCCCGGGTTTCAGGTTCCACGGGCTGCACAGGCGGCTCCGCCGCATCAGCCGCATCCCCGCCCGCCTGCTGGCTGGCAAACCAGGAGAAACCGAGGTCCTCCATGAGAAAAGGGCCGAGATTCTTGGCTGTTTCAGCAAGATCACGTCCGCATTTCTCACAACTTTTCAAATAATCAAACGAAATATATCCGCATTTTGGACAGCGCATCTGTTGCCTCCCTGTTTTTTTTATTCCTTTCGTCATTATTTGGCATATCGTTGAAACTTTTTGCCACAACGAAGGGTGTTGTTTTCAAACTCTTCAGCCGTTTTCAACCGTAACACAAGGGCCATTGCGCCGCATGGGCCTGGAATTGCCGCTGTAATGATTTGAAATACGGCCTGATATCTGGTTTACTGTATCCACAGGCCTTAACCCGGGATTGCATTTTTCTCCGATAGATAGCAAACAGCGGGCCATTTAATAACATAACCTTCTGATGAAAAATTGAATGCGATGAAAATAACTCAAATGACCAGAACCGTCCTTTTACTGCTTTCTCTGCTTTTTATGATTCAGCTGTCATCCTGCGCATCTCCCAGGAAATATCTCACTGTGGATGCCTCCATCCTGAAAAAACAGATGGATCAGCAGGAGGTACAGAGACTGCTTGATTATCCGGACGCAATCACAACCAATGAAAACGGCGACGAAGAGTGGTTTTACTACCATGAACACAGCCACTTCTGGCACTCCATTCCACTGTTGAAACATCTTGGCCAGCGTGAAGTGGAGACCCTGATGATAACATTCAGAAACGGCAAAGTGCTCAAATGGGTTTACTATGTGGAAAAACTGTAACGGCCAGCCGGATGAATTCCGGATATCAAGGGCCCGCATGGTTGAGACACAGCTTGTTCCACGGGGCATAAATGACAGGCTGGTGCTGGAGGCCATGAACAGGGTGCCAAGGCACCTGTTTGTGGATGAGGCGCTGAAAAACCAGGCGTACAGCGACCATCCCCTTCCCATAGCCGAAGGACAGACCATTTCACAGCCCTACATCGTTGCGCTGATGACCCAGGAACTTGGCCTCAAAGGGCATGAAAAAGTGCTTGAGATAGGCACCGGGTCAGGATATCAGGCAGCTGTCCTGGCTGAAATAGCAGACAGGGTTTACACTGTTGAACGAAAGAGCGCCCTGCTTGCAAGGGCAAGGAAACTTTTTGACAGGCTCGGATACAAAAATATTGTTGTGAAGCTTGATGACGGCACCTGGGGCTGGCCGTCGGAAGCGCCTTTCGATGCAATACTGGTAACGGCTGCCTCGCCGGTTATCCCCGCCCCGCTGACGGAACAGCTTGGCGACCCGGGAGTAATGATAATCCCCGTGGGAGACGAATTTTCCCAGACCCTGGTAAAGGTAACCAACAAGGATGGCCGGATGGAGACAAGCAGCCTGGGAGGCGTCCGGTTTGTAAAGCTCATAGGTGAACACGGATGGAAAAACTGACCTGCGGATCTGACGCGGCGGCCAGCGCCGGTGAAAATCCCATAAGGCGTCTGTATGACTGGGTAATATCATGGGCGCAGCATCCCAGGGCCGGCACCGCCCTTTTCCTTCTGGCATTTGCGGAATCATCCTTCTTTCCCATTCCTCCGGATGTGCTGCTCATTACCCTTGCCCTGGCCATGCCGGGAAAATCGTTCAGGTGGGCCGGAACGGCAGTGTTAGGTTCTGTAGCCGGCGGAGTGGCGGGTTACTTCCTTGGATATAATTTCATGGCCTTGATAGGTGACCGAATCCTTGAATTTTATCACCTCCAGTCAAATTTCGCGCAGGTACAGGAGCTCTACAGGCAGTATGACGCCTGGGCAGTGGCCATTGGCGGTTTCACCCCCCTGCCCTACAAGCTGTTCACCATTACAGCCGGGGCCTTCCGCATCGATTTCACCACGTTTGTACTGGCAAGCGCAATCTCGCGGGCAGGCCGCTTTTTCCTGGTGGCAGGATTTATCTATCTTTTCGGCCCCAAGGTAAGATATTTTCTTGAAAAATATTTCAATCTCTGCACAATATTATTTACAATACTGCTGATCGGAGGGTTCATAATCATAAAATGGCTGATGTGATGCCCAGAATAGGAATTATAGGCGCTGGCCTGTGTGACAGGGAAACCGAGGATATGGCGCGGGAAGTCGGCAAACTGGTGGCCCGCCGCAAGGCCCTGCTATACTGTGGCGGACTGGGAGGTGTCATGGAGGCCGCTGCCAGGGGTGCATTTGAGGCAGGAGGCACTACCGTTGGCATTCTGCCAGGGGCCAAGGCGTCTGACGCCAACCCCTACATTACCATTCCGGTTGTTACAGGCATGAGCCATGCCCGGAATGTCATCCTGGTAAGATCATCACAGGCGGTAATATCCATTGGGGGCTCCCACGGAACACTTTCGGAAATAGCCCTTGCCCTCAAGATGTGGCGGCCCGTGGTTGGGCTGAAAACCTGGGAGCACCTGGATGACGTACACTATGTCGGAACACCGGGGGAGGCGGTTGAAAAGGCCTTCGAGCTTCTTCCCGGCTGACCCGCCCATTGACCCGAACACGGCACCTGACACATGAATAACAGGGCGGCAGACGAGATAGCAAGGGAAGAGGCCGTTCATGGCAGCAGATGGGAAACCCTGCATGACGGATACTTTGCAAGCCCCGCTGTTGCAGCTCCATTTATCAACACAATCCTCAAAGGGATACGGGAAGCATGTCCGGCAACCATTGCCGACCTTGGCGGCGGCACGGGTTTTGTCCTGACCCTTCTTTCCCGTGCTCCCGAGGCCGATGGAATGGAGTTAATTGCAGTGGATAATTCGGCCAGGCAGCTGGATGAGGCGGCAAAGAGAGGAATACATCTGCTTCGGAAAGGTCTGGAGGATGTCACGCGTCAGGATCTATGCCCCGATGATCAGCCGCTCATGCTTGTCATGCGTTCGGTAATCCACTATTTCGGGCAGGATTCAATGTCCAGGATACTTCGTAACATCAGAACCCTTGCGCGGGACGGCGAATATTTCATACACCAGTCCGCATCGTTTCTTCATGCCGAAGAGGCAGGCTGCCTCAACCTTCTTTACAGGCTCATGGGGACGAAAAAGTGGTATCCGGACAGGAATTTCATGTGCAAGGCCCTGCAAGGCGCGGGATGGCACGTTGATGACATACTTGATGCCCCGACACTCATGCTCAAATCAGATGACCTCCGGCTACGCTACAGCCTTTCTTCCGATAATTTGAAGGAAATTGTGCAGCGGATAACGACAGAGTTCCCGGGCATGGATGCAGTATTCAGAACATCAGGAAGCGATACCTTTGAAGCGGAACTGAAATATGCCATCTACATTTGCAGGGCATGAAGGCAGGGAAGAGAATTTGAAAGGGGGCGTATCAGACGCCCCCTTTCAATACTCCATCCACTGTTCTGCTTTCGGTTAATATCTGTAATAGTCAGGCTTGTACGGTCCCTCGACATCCACGCCGATGTAATCCGCCTGCTCCTTTGTAAGGGTTGACAGGTGCGCTCCTATCTTTTCGAGATGTAGCCTTGCCACCATCTCGTCAAGTTTCTTGGGCAGGAAATAGACCCTGTTTTCATACTTCTCACCGTTTTGCCACAGCTCTATCTGGGCCAGCACCTGGTTGGTAAAGGAGTTGCTCATTACAAAGCTTGGATGGCCGGTTGCGCAACCCAGATTTACCAGCCTGCCTTCCGCAAGGACAATCAGCCTCTTGCCATCAGGGAAGATCACGTGATCCACCTGCGGTTTTATATTCTGCCACTCCAGATCCCTTATGCCGGCTATGTCTATCTCAGAGTCAAAGTGGCCGATATTGCAGACAATGGCCTCATTTTTCATAACATCCATGTGGGCCCTTGTTATTACCTTGATATTACCCGTTGCGGTTACGAATATGTCGCCAGCAGGCGCGGCCTCATCCATGGTTACAACACGGTAGCCTTCCATCGCGGCCTGAAGAGCGCATATCGGATCTATCTCCACCACCAGCACCGTTGCTCCCATGCCCCTCAGGGCCTGGGCGCACCCCTTGCCGACATCCCCGTAACCGACAACCACGCATATCTTGCCGGCAATCATAACATCCGTTGCCCGCTTGATGCCGTCAATCAGTGACTCACGGCAGCCGTAAAGGTTGTCAAACTTGGACTTTGTAACTGAATCATTCACATTAAAGGCAGGGGCAAGGAGTTTGCCGTCCCTTGCCATCTCGTTCAGCCTGAGGACTCCTGTGGTGGTCTCTTCGGAGATGCCCCTTACATCCTTCATGAGCTCCGGATACTTCTGGTGCATCACAAGCGTAAGATCACCCCCGTCATCAAGAATCATGTTGGGATGCCATCCGTCAGGGCCGTTGATCGTCTGGTCAATGCACCACCAGAACTCCTCTTCCGTCTCGCCCTTCCAGGCAAAAACAGGAATACCAGCATCTGCCATTGCCGCAGCGGCATGATCCTGGGTTGAAAAAATATTGCATGAAGACCAGCGAAGCTCGGCCCCAAGCTCCACAAGGGTTTCCATGAGCATGGCCGTCTGGATGGTCATGTGAAGGCATCCGGCAATTCTTGCACCCCTGAGGGGTTTGTCCGCGCCGTATTTCTCCCGAAGCGCCATCAGGCCCGGCATCTCGGTCTCGGCTATGGAGATCTCCTTTCGCCCCCATTCCGCCAAGCTTATGTCCGCCACCTTATAGTCTGTCATCTCTTGTTCTCCTAATAAACATCACGGCATGGCAAAAATCGCCATGACAAAAAAGTAATAAACCCGGGCGGGGCAACTCCTGGCTAAAGCCCCGCCGCATCCTTCAGCTCTTCAGCCTTGTCTGTACGCTCCCAGGTAAAATCCTCATCTTCCCTGCCGAAATGACCATAAGCCGCGGTCTTCCGGTATATTGGCCTCACGAGGTCAAGCATTGATATTATTCCGTATGGACGAAGATCAAAATGATTGCGCACGAGCTCTTCAATTTTTTCATCCGGCACCTTTCCGGTTCCAAAGGTCTGTACGGAAATGGACGTTGGCTCCGCGACTCCGATTGCATAGGAGACCTGTATCTCGCACCTGTCCGCAAGCCCTGCGGCAACAATATTCTTTGCCACGTAGCGCCCGGCATAGGCTGCGGAGCGGTCAACCTTTGAGGGGTCCTTTCCGGAAAATGCCCCGCCTCCATGACGCGCCGCGCCTCCATAGGTGTCAACTATTATCTTGCGCCCGGTAAGGCCGCAGTCACCCACCGGGCCGCCTATGACAAAACTGCCCGTAGGGTTTATATGAATCCGGGTATTCTTGTGGAGCCACTCCCGCGGAAGCACCGGAAGAATAATATTCTCCATCACTGCCTCCCTGAGCTTGTCATACTCAATATCAGGATCATGCTGCGTTGACAGCACAACCGCATCGATAGCCACCACCTTGCCGTCTTCATACCTCAGCGTTACCTGGCTCTTTGCGTCCGGCCTGAGCCACTGAAGCACCTTGCTGCGGCGCATCTCGCTCTGGCGCTGAACCAGCCTGTGGGCATAGGTAATGGCTGCCGGCATTAGCACATCGGTTTCATTGGTGGCGTATCCAAACATCATGCCCTGGTCTCCGGCCCCCTGTTCTTCACGGGATACACGGTCAACGCCCTGGGCAATATCGCTTGACTGCTTCCCAATAAGGGACATTATCGCACAGGTTGATCCATCAAAACCCACTCTGGAGCTGGTATAGCCTATATCACAGATAACCTCCCTGACCAGTTCATCCAGGTCAACCCACGCTTCGGTGCTGATTTCACCGGCGACTATGGCCACGCCGGTCTTGATCATGGTCTCACATGCAACCCTGGCGTTTTCAGGATTGGGGTCCTTTGCAAGAATTGCATCAAGAACGGCATCCGAAATCTGATCCGCCATCTTGTCCGGATGGCCCTCTGATACAGATTCTGAAGTAAATAGATAAGTTGACATAATCAGTTCAAGCCTCCTGAGCAGCTGACATTAAAATCCGAAATGTGATCCAGAACAGGGTGTCAGCTGCGGTTATTTAAAAAAGACGTGCGGGCAATGGACGAACAGCCGAAAACAGATAGCCGGCACGCATATATGTCTATTGCGGCAATACTGCCAGCAAAATTCCTGCAACCTGGCAGATGAGAGAAAAGAAGGCGCTTGAAGAGTACGGATTCCGGAGGGAGGGGCCTGCCTTTATGAAAACTGGCGGAGAGGGTGGGATTCGAACCCACGGTACACCTTTCGGCGCACACTCACTTAGCAGGCGAGCACCTTCAGCCTCTCGGTCACCTCTCCGCAGCTTGCTGACTTGAAATCATCAATGCTCTTAAAACAACAAGAAATGGCGGAGGGAGTAGGATTCGAACCCACGGAGCTTTCGCTCAACGGTTTTCAAGACCGCCGCCTTAAACCACTCGGCCATCCCTCCGCAGCGCCCTGCGTCCCAGGCAACCCGTCACCCCGCGGCGTAGCGGCCCAAAAGGCGCCTCGACCGTACGCGGCCTTGACATGAAACCGCAAGGGCAGCAATGTTGCCTGAGTGGCAGCAGTTTTAAAGCATTGCATTATATAGCAGCGCTTTTGCATAATTGCAATATCAAAATTGGCGTGATGCCTGAACCAGATCATGCGTCCCTCGGGTGTGCCAGCCACGCGGCGCTGTCCCGGATACTTTCACGATACCTGATCCGGAAACCTGATTCCGGCGGCAGTGGCGCAAACCGCCATCAACATTCAGTTATGGCGTTACAGGACAGGATGAGGCTTGCCACTCCGCGCTCTTCCAGTTATAAGATCTGATCATGTTGCATGCAGACCCCGCCAGCAGTAAAAAAAATGTCCCTCCTGTTTCAATAAGGGAAGAAATACAGGCAAGAGAAAAGCTGTTTCTCCGGAAAGAGGCTACCCTGAGCGAAAAAACCAGGGGCAGAAAGCGCCCTGTGACTCCATGCACCATCCGCACCCCCTTTCAGCGTGACAGGGACAGAATAGTCTATTCAAAATCCTTCAGAAGGCTCAAGCACAAGACCCAGGTCTTTCTGTCGCCCATGGGCGACCATTACAGGACCAGGCTCACCCACACCCTTGAGGTGGCGGAAATCGCCAGAACCATTGCCAGGGCACTTCGGCTTAACGAGGACCTTACAGAGGCGGTCGCCCTTGGCCACGACCTTGGCCACACCCCCTTCGGCCATGCCGGAGAAACCATCCTTAATGAAATAGTGCCGGGAGGCTTTTCGCACTGCCGCCAGAGCCTTCGGGTTGTGGACATGCTTGAAAACGCCGGCAAGGGCCTCAACCTGACCTGGGAAGTGAGGGACGGCATACTGAAGCACTCCAAGGGATTCGGAGACATTATTCCCCGGAAAGCCGGCCAGAGCGCCGCAACCCTTGAGGGGAGGATAGTACGCATAGCGGATGTTATTGCGTATCTAAGCCACGACCTGGATGACGCCATAAGGAGCAAGGTGATTTCTCCGGAAGATGTTCCGGTTGAATGCAAAGAGGTGCTGGGGGATACTCACGGCAGCAGGATTTCAAACATGATCAAGGACATTATCGCCGAAAGCACAAGGGCGGAGGGCGGCAAGGG
>JALVQQ010000053.1:13657-19211 GCA_027025395.1 Deltaproteobacteria bacterium
CGGCAAGGGCATTGACCTTTCAATAAGCCCCATGATGCTTGAAACCATGCTCAAGCTCAGGCAATTTCTTTATGATAATGTTTACCGTGCGCCTCAGGTGCACAAGGAATTTGAAAAGGCCAGGAAAATTCTCTACGATCTTTATATGCACTTCATCAAGGACGCCGATGCGTTTGCCAGGGAAAAGGCCATGCTTTTTGAAGAAAAGATCGACCTGATGGAGAAGGACACTCCCTATGAGCGCATGGTCTGCGACTTTATTGCAGGCATGACAGACAGGTACGCGCTTAATCTTTACAAAAAGATATTCATGCCCTCATCTCTGGTTTAGACAACGCCCATTCCAACACGGCCTTGTCACTGCTCATGCCTGGAGCCAGGCGCCACGCTGCCACCGAAGGTTGACTCTCCTGGCCGGACCACGCCTTCGGGCATATCGGCCACCCTGTCTCCACCCAGGCAATATCCCCCGTCCATTCTTACCACTGAGCCTGTCATGAAACCGGCGTCAAGGGCGAGAAATCTGACGGCACGTGCCACCTCGTCCGGTGTTCCGGTGCGCTCCAGAAGGGTGTGGCGCATGAGTTCCATGCGCTGATGACGCGACAACACCCCCCATCCCCTGGTGCCCGGCCCGTGCCGTGTATCGACAAGCCCGATCTGCAGCTCATTTACCCTTACCCCAGGCGCTGCCTCGCGGGCCCACTGTTCTGTCATTGAGGACACTGCCCTGTTGGCGAGGCTGTAACAATCATTGAAAACCAGTGAAGCAGGGCCGCTCCTGCCGACAATCCCCGCGATTGATGAAATGTTTACCACAGCGCCCCCCTGCCGTCTCAGCCAGGGAAGCGCCTTTCTGAAAAGATGCCACTTGGCGGTAACTGTAGTATCAAACTCCAGGCGCCACTGCTCCGGCACATATCTGCCGTGCACCGCAGGCCATCCTCCGCGTTCGATATTATTTACAAGGATATCCAGGCGTCCGAACCGATCGGCGGCCGCAGCGACCACCTTGTCCACCTCCTCTTCCCTGGTTAGATCCGCCTGCACCGCAACATACTCCATGCCGGTTTCAGACATGGCTTCATTCATCCGCGGAAGGCTCTCGAGCCAGTCATAGTAGGTCAGCACACACCTGACACCGGCTTCAGCAAGGCTCCTGGCTATTGCAAGCCCGATCCCCTTGATGGCGCCGGTTACTATTGCCACACGCCCCTGAACATTTGCCGTCCCTGCTCCATTCCCGGTCATTTCTCTTGTAACCTCGCAAAATTTGTTTATATTGTCGGCATGCCATAATCTTGTTCATGCCCCATGTACATTTGACGCCCGCACATCGCAGGCAATTACACCACGACTTCAAAGAGTTCGGAAAAAAGAAGGTAAATCCATGTTCGGAGAAAACGGTTCAAATCAGTCCAGTCTTCCCATAGTCCCTGTACAGCTTGACCTTGACAGCACGTTCAGTTTCACCTGCGATCCCGAGCTTTCCTGCTTCACAAAGTGCTGCAGGGCAAACGAAATAATCCTCACCCCGGCGGATATCCTCAAGCTCAAGCACCACCTCAGCCTCCCGTCACATGAACTGTTGAGACAGTACACGGTCCCGGGAACCATTGCATCAACAGAGCTGCCCATACCGGTTATAAAGCATGACGAAGAGCGCAACAACTGCTGCATCTTCCTGGGAGACAAAGGCTGCACGGTCTATGAGGCCAGGCCGGTGGCCTGCCGGTACTATCCCGTTGCGTCCGGGCTTTTTCATAACAAGGACCTTGAATCAAATGAAGTATTCTTTGCCATGATCAAGGAACCCGTTTGCCAGGGACACGGACTGGGACCGGAAATCACAGTGCGTCAGTGGCGTGAGGACCAGGGGGTAGCCCCCTACGACGAAATCAACTCGCCCTGGGTGGAAGTGGTCCTGAAGAGAAAATCCATGGGGCCTTTCATAAACAACATCAGCGACAAATCCCTTGAAATGTTTTTCATGGCCTCCTATGACATTGATGCATTCAGAAGATTTGTATTCTTCAGTCCTTTTTTGACTATTTATGAAATTGATGAGGACGTTACGGAAAAAATCCGCGAGGATGACCAGGCGCTCCTGAATTTTGCAATGGACTGGCTCAAGACAACACTTTTCGGGGAAGGCCTCCTGCGCATCAGGGAACAGGTAGCACCTGAAGAGAGCATAGAGGTTGACTGAAGGCCCGGTTCAGGCACCGGCAAGACCCCGCATGTCACGCCCCGGGAGCCATCCGGGGCCGCATCATCCCTCCATGCGCCCCCAAACCAGAAAATGCCTGTCGCTTACCGTCTCCACGTTCAGATACCCGAGCCCTGCCGCCTCCAGCTGCTTCCCCACCTCATCCGGCCTGTAAGCCGCCAGAAGCGAGTTGTAAAAGTCCTTCTTCAGCACCGGCGGCTCGTCTCCGCTGTAGCGCTCAACAATATCCGCCGCCTCCTGCATTGAGCCGGGACGCACAAGGTCCATGACAAACACCGGGGCGCCAGGCCGCGCATGCATCTGCAGTATCTCCCACATAAGCCCGGGGGATGGCAAATGGTGCAGAAGGCTGTTTACGATTACCGCCTCAAACCGCTGCACCGGCAGCTCCGCTCCTGGGAGATATCCCCTGACCAGCTCTATCCGGCTCTCCAGTCCATGACGCCGCACCCTTTCCCTTCCGAATGCAAGCATTGCCTCCGAGGCGTCAACCCCCACGATCCGGCACTCAGGATACCTGATGGCAAAACGTACCGATATGTCCGCGGGACCGCATCCCGCATCAAGCACATATCCAGCCACGGCGTTTCCAAAACGATGCGCAAAAAGATGGACAAACATGGAATGTGGCTCATGGAAATCAGCCCGGGAGTAGGCGCGGGCCTGCTCCATATCGTCCATAAGGGCTGGTTCAGGAATACGTTCCATAACCTTGGGACCTCGCATGAAATTTCATTCTTGTTTCCAGAAAATCAAAAAAACCGCGGCCGCCCTGCTTTTCATGCACCCGGGTCTCATGCCCACATACACGGGCAAGTTTCAGGGCCGCCCAGACCGGGACACAGGCAACTTGCCGGCGAATCCGTTCAAAGCCTTCTGCAAACGCGCAATTGCTGATACAGGAGGGGTTATACAATATTGACCTTGTTGTAAATAGGCATTATTGATTAGCCGGTAATGTGTATCATCAAACCGCACCTTTACAGCTTTCGCAAACGGCAATTACGGCAATTCCCAACCGCCAGCACCGTTGCTGAAAGCCCCCTTGCGGCAGCCGTCAGACAGATACAACACACTGATAACAGAGAGTAAACCATATGGACATCAAAACATTCAGAACCAGACTATTTTTCATCTCGTTTCTTGCCTTTGCCATTCCAGCGTGCCTGGCCGGCTATGCGGCCTGGCTTGACCGGTCACTGCTTGACAACATGCAGGGTCAGATACTGGTGGCGGCCGCACCGGTGGCCTGGCTGCTTTTCTATATTGCAGGCATCGCTTTTCTGCCGGCAGGAATTGTTCACGGCCCGGCAGGCTCAACCGGCCTGAGAAAAAAGTTGTACGCCATGAGACTCCTTGTGCTCTCCTTTGTATTCTTTGCATTGGTGTTTGCGGCAGCGGGAACAGCGCTTCACAACCATCTCGTGCCTGAACAGCCTGTCTGGCTAAGAGAGGCATTGCTCCTTGCCGCCCCTGCGGCATGGCTTTTATTTTATATGGTTGCAGGCGCCATTGCTCCGGTAAAAGATGACACTTCCGGGCCGGCGGCCAGCCAAGAAAAAGTTGAAGACAGCTCTGCCGCGGCCGGCGAAGGTGAGGCGCCTCCCCAGGCGGAGAAAGGGCATGCTCCTTCAGGAGCCGCTACCTATGTTCACGAAGAACAGGGGCCTGATGAAGATGAAATCAGGGAGCAGACCGTTGTGCAGGTCCTTGGCCTGTTGCAGAGGGAAGGCCGGCTGGTTGATTTCCTCCAGGAAGACATTGAGCCCTATGAAGATGCCCAGATCGGTGCTGCAGTGCGCGAAGTTCACAGGGGGTGCAGAACAGTTCTCAAAGACGCCCTGGGACTTGCCCCGGTCCTTGACGCCCGGGAAGGCGCCGAGGTTGAAGTGGACGAGGATTTTGACCCTGTCAGCATAAAACTCGTGGGCAATGTGCATGGAGAACCGCCCTTCAGGGGGGTGCTGCGCCACTGTGGCTGGCGCATTGAAGAGATAAGGCTGCCATCAAGGACAGGGGCCGTGAACAGCAATGTTGTTGCGCCCGCAGAGGTGGAGGTCTGATGGCTGGATCCCGTTTCATTGCTGGCATTGACCTTGGCACCACCAACTGCGTGCTGTCATACCGCGATACTTCAACCGGCGATGAAGGCCGCATAGAGATATTTGGCATACCCCAGATAACCGCGCCGGGCGAGATCGAGGCCAGTGAGCTGCTGCCGTCATTTATCTATATTCCGACTGACCGTGAAAAGGAAGGCGGCGGCCTTGCAATGCCCTGGGATCCGTTCGGCGACCGTGTAACAGGCAGCTACGCCCGCGCCAGGGGTGCCGAGGTGCCCGGAAGGCTGGTGGCCTCTGCCAAGAGCTGGTTATGCCATAAGGGCGTTGACCGAACATCGGCCCTTCTTCCCGTTGATGCGGCGGACGGTGTGGGCAGGATATCCCCCATAGCCGCGTCCGCCACTTTTCTGAGACACATCAAGGCTGCCTGGAACAACACTCTTGGCAAGGATACTGGAGAACGGCTGGAAGACCAGGAGATAATACTGACCATCCCTGCCTCCTTTGACGCTGTTGCCAGGGACCTTACGGTTCGCGCGGCGGCATCGGCAGGCATCGAAAACCTTACACTCCTTGAAGAGCCCCAGGCTGCATTCTATGCGTGGCTGGATGCGGCAGGGGAAGAGTGGACGGAGATGGTATCGGAAGGAGACCTTATCCTGGTCTGTGACGTTGGAGGAGGCACCACGGACTTCAGCCTTATCAGGGTGACCGGCAAAGACGGAATCATGGGGCTTGAGCGTGTGGCCGTGGGAGATCACATCCTGCTTGGCGGTGACAACATGGACCTGGCCCTGGCCCATATGCTTGCCCAGGGTCTTGAATCAGGAGGCACCAGGCTGGACAGCGGACAGATGGAAACCCTGTGGCACAACGCGCGTATCGCCAAGGAAAAACTTCTGTCCACCCCCGGGATAGACAGCGTTCCGGTGGTGATACCTGGCAGGGGCTCGGGCCTTGTCGGCGGCACAGTCAGGACCGAGCTTACCAGGCAGCAGGTCGAATCACTGATAATGGAGGGCTTCCTGCCCTCATGCGCGCTTGATGATTCCCCTGCCCAACGTCCGCGCACCGGGCTTCAGGAGATGGGGCTTCCCTATGCAGCCGACAGCGCCATAACCAGATACCTTGCCCAGTTTGTCAGAAACCATGCGGTTAAGCAGGAGGAGACGCCGCTAAGCGCCGTGCTCTTTAACGGAGGGGTATTTAAATCAGATATCATCAGGCAGAGAGTTTACCAGAACCTGGCCGCCTGGACAGG
>JALVQQ010000054.1 GCA_027025395.1 Deltaproteobacteria bacterium
CTGATGGGCGGAGAAAAAGGTCAGATCGTGAGGCCACTGGTGCATAAAGCGGTTGAAGAAAGAAATATAGCGCCGGTGGTGGAACTTGCGCTGATGCAGGTTGAGGCCGGTGCTCACGCCATTGACATAAATCTCGGGCCTGGACGCAGGGCAGGCAGCCTGCTGCCTGAAATAATAGAGGAGATTCAGCGCAGCGTGGATACATCTTTCATGTTTCCGGCAAACGCGCCGGAATTTATCAGTGCGATCAAATCCTGCCGTAACAGGGCAACAATAAATGCCGCCACGGCAGACCGAGACAGCCTGCAGCGCATTCTTGCCGCCGCGGACTGCTTCGACGCCAATGTTGTGGTCCTGCTAACCAGGAAAGGGGAGCTGCCCTGGACAGTTGACCAGTGGTGCCTGATGGCCGAGGAGGTGCTTGAAACCGCCGAAGCCAGAAAATTCCGGCTGGACCGGCTCTACCTTGACCCTCTGCTCCGAACCCGGTTCAATCCAGGCGCTCCGGGCACCGGGACATCGGCCATGGAGCTCGGCCCGGTTCTCCAGGCCATAAAACTGATTGGAGAACTCAGGGCCGAAGGGGTAAAGACCATTGCCGGGCTCGGCAATATCTCCCTTCACCTGCCTGCCGGAAGCAGGAGGCTCATGCACCAGTCGGTGCTTGCGCTGCTCAGGGCCGCAGGACTCTCCGCAATCATAATGGACCCGTTTGACAGCATCCTGATGGGAATCGCACGCTCCGGGCCTGTGCCTGATGCTCCCTTGACTGACGGGGAAAACCTGAAATGCGGGCTGGCACCAGCCTGAACCACAACATTTACCTTTTGGGGCGTTGGCTAGAAATCGTGCCGACCGACCGGCCGTGCGGCTCATGCCCACGGGGCATCAATTAAAAAGCAATCATTCGCAACAGTCCGCGAACCTGTTCATAACAGACAGTTCGCGGCCGCCTTGCATACCAAGAAGAGGAGGAGAAAAAGCCATGAAAAAAACCCTGACTTTTTTCACCACAACCGCCGTCATGCTTCTGCTGTTTTGCATGTCGGCGCCGCCAACATTTGCCGGAGGAGCCGACACCGGGCGGCTTGAAGATACTGTCCGCATGCTCCTTGAACAGAACCGGGAACTCATGAAGCAGAACAGGGAGCTGTCCAAGCGTCTTCAAGACATTGAACAGGAGATGAGCAGGATGAAAGAGGGGGCAGCACCCCGTGCGCCTGAAGGCGCGCCGGAGAGCCAGGAGGAGACCGCACCCTGGTACAGCCATATCTCGATTGGAGGCGGGGCTACCGGAGTCCTCCAGGCCTCGGCAAACAATTCGGACAATACTCCTGATGCCGGCGACAAGGCGGACATGGCCTATACCGTGGATCTGAACGTGGAATCAGACTTTGACAGCTATGGAAAATTTCACATACACATTGAAGGCGGTGACGGTGAGGGCATGAATGATGACGTGCCCTCCTTCAGCGTTCCCAACTACGATGCCTACGCCACCTGGAACAACAACAACCAGGCTGACCTCACATTCTCCGAGGCCTTTTACGAAAACAGTTTCATGGATGGCATGATCAGCCTTGATCTTGGAAAGATGGACATTAGCGTCCTCTTTGATGAAAATGAAGCGGCTGGTGATGAGACCACCCAGTTCCTGTCCAACATATTTGTCAAAAGCATGGGAGTTGTAATTCCGGAGGCAGGCGGTTTCTACTGCCCGGCCTTCATGGTCACTGTATCACCCGCCGATATTCTTGAATTTCGCCTGGTGGGAGCAGCGGTTGACGACAACGAAGAAGATCATACCTGGGAAAACATATTCAGCAACGATTTTGTCGCCGCCCAGATCAACTTCAGGCCCCTGTTGCTCAACCGCCAGGGCAACTACCGTTTCTATGCATGGAATGATTCCAGAAGATACATGAAGGTTGATGACCTGCCAGGCGCCTCCGGCCGCTATGGCGAAGGCAGTAACGCGCTGACTGGCTGGGGATTCAGCTTTGACCAGGAGATAGCGGACGGCATATCGGCCTTTGCCCGCTACAGCTGGAAGGAGAGCGGCCTTGCCCGGTGGAATCCTGATGACAACCAGTGGGATATCATACCGCTCAACCAGGCGTACAGCCTCGGGCTCAACATTTCCGGCATGCTGTGGAACCGTGGGGATGACGGCATGGGGCTGGCATTTGGCCAGACACTGCTGTCGGATGACTTTGAGGATGCGCAAACCAACAGCGCTGATGAAAAATATGTTGAGGCATACTACCGTTATGCAATGGGCCGGCACCTCGCCCTGACCGCGGATTTCCAGTGGATTCAGAATGCGGGCGGGACCAGGGATGCGGACGATGTGTATCTGTTTGGCCTGCGAAGTCAGATAGACTTTTAACAAGCGCCTTTTGAGATGCACGCCGCAGGGCGACAACCCGCAATTTGACCGGCAGGGGGAGGCGTGCCCTCTCCTTGCCGGCTATTTGCCCACGCAGAAACTTGAAAAAAGTCGGTGCAGCACCTCTTCGGTTACGCCTTCACCGGTAACCTCGCCAAGTATATGCAGGGCCTGTCGAAGCTCGACTGCCGGCGCTTCAGGGCTTATGCCAGCAGCAAGCGCATCCGCAGCACTGCCGGAAAGCCGCCTTGCCCTTGCCAGCACATCCCTGTGCCTCGCATTCATGCCGGTATCAGGCGGAACGGCGCCCGAGGCGGCAAGCAGCCTTGAGGCCACGGTATCTTCAAGCCTCTTCAGGCCATAACCCGTTACTGCTGAAATCACCGCATCTCCGGCCAGGGGCAGCTCGCCCAGAGCCCTGGAGATCGCACTCCTGGCGTTGTCAACAAGCCGTTTCTCCGCCTCCTTGCCCTCGGAGGACCCGCCCGGGGACTCATCGCCAAGGCCTGCCAGATCCGCCTTGTTCAGCACCAGAACCGTATCAGGAATACGGCCAGCCTGGGCGACAAGCCTTCCCACTTCAATATCTTCCTGACGCACTCCACGGGAGGCATCAATCAGCCAGAGAAGCAGGTCAGCCTGCCGGCACATCTCCCTTACCCTGGATATGCCGATTTCCTCCACCGGATCAGGGTCCTTGCGTATCCCGGCGGTATCAGTGAACTTCACCAGCACGCCCCGTATTTCAAGCTCGGCCTCAACAGGGTCCCTGGTTGTTCCAGGCACAGGGGTCACTATGGCCCTGTCCTCACAAAGAAGGGCATTGAGAAGGCTTGACTTGCCAGTGTTGGGACAGCCGGCGATAAGGACTCCGGCGCCCTGCCTGAAAATACGCCCCCTCTGGAACTCGGCGAGGAGCCTGTCAAGCGGAGCAAGTATCTTTTCCCGTACACGGCTCGCCAGGCCAGTGCCGCTCATGCCGGGGAGATCCTCCTCCGCGTAGTCTATGGAGACCTCTATGGCTGCAAGGAGATCGGTGATGGCGTTTCTGATCTCGTTCACCTGCCCGGACAGCCGTCCCTGCAGCATGGAGACAGCCATGTGGCCCGCTGCCTGGCTGCCAGCGGCAGACAACTCCGCAACCGCCTCGGCCTGCGCAAGGTCGATCCGGCCGTTAAGAAACGCACGCAACGTAAACTCTCCGGGCCCGGCGAGCCTGGCGCCCCTTGCAATGCATGCGTCAAGGATCCTGGACAGGACAGCCGGGCCGCTGTGGCACTGAATTTCAAGCACATGCTCCCTGGTATAGCTGCGGGGAGCCTTCATCAGGACACACAGCACCTCATCAACCGCGCTGCCCGTATCCGGATCTACAAACCAGCCGTGATAAAGGCGATGGGAATCAGGTTCGGTTACATTTGATGACGACTTGAAAAGCTCATGAAAGAGGCGCGGGGAAAGTTCTCCGCTTACACGGACGATTCCAATCCCTCCCCTGCCCAGGGGCGTTGCCACCGCTGCTATGGTATCATCGTTGGTGTGCATGAAGTTTCAAGCGGCTGCAATATGACGGCAGGCCGCCGTACCTGCCTTGCCGCCATGCATTGCAGGCATGGCGGCCTTGCACGGCCTCTGCGCCGGCATGGCCCACTCCGCAACTTGCCATGTCCGTCCCGCAGGGCCTGGAAACGGGCGGAAAACTCCCGGATTTGGCAGACGTTCTAGCGGCGGGACTGCCTGCGCCCCCCCTGGCGCCTGTTCTCTCCCCTGCGGACAGGGGTTATGATGACCTTGCGCAGCCTGCCGTCGCCTGTGCTGTGTGTCCTCACCCCGTGAATTGCCTTCACGGCCATGTGCACTATGCGGCGCTCGCGGGAGTTCATTGGCGACATGGCCACGGACCGGCGGGTCTTCCTGGCCTTCATGGCAAGTTTTTCAGCCGTGCGCTTCAGATTTTCATCCCTCTTGGCCCTGTATCCCTGGGCATCGAGTGAGATTCGCCGGCCCGGTGTCTCATCCGTGCGCTTTAGCTTTAGATTTACCAGGTATTCAATGGCATCAAGGGTGTTGCCGTCCTTTCCTATTATGATGGATATATCCTCGCCCGAAATGTCAATACATGGATTGGCTGGATCGGCATTGACCTGCACCATGCCATCAAGACCGGCCTTTTCAAGCAGTTCGGTTGTATAGACCCGGGCCCGTTCAAGCCGTTCAAGCATCTCGTCCGAAAGCTCCTGGGGCGCACTGCCGCCGGCGTCAGATTCCCCGATTTCAGCCTGATCCGGAGATGCAGAGTCACCATCACGCCCCGGTGAAGCCGCGGCAGGTCCATCTTCTTCAGACTGGTCCTCAACAGGAGGTTCTTCTTCCTGGGCAGCCGCCTTCTCTCCGTCCCTGTCGGTCTCCCGCAGGCCTTGCTCTTCTGCTGACTCTTTCACAGAGGCTTCCGTCTCCTGGTCACGTTCAGATGGCAAGGTGCCGGCTGACGCAACACGGGAGGCAGCTTCGGCATCCTGCTCCCTGCCTTCGGACTCTGGCGCTGAAACGGGCCTGAGCCTGGCCTTGATCCTGGCCTTTCGCCCGCCAAGTCCGAAAAGCCCGGTGGAGCCGCGTGTTATCAGGGTTATTTCCAGCTTATCCTTGTCATCAACACCAAAGTGTTCGCATGCCTGTTCGATGGCACGTTCAACTGTCTTGTCGGCAAATTCAATTTTTCTGCTGTTTTCTGTCATTATCTGTTCCAGTCACGCCGTTTCATCCCGGTTTCCCGTCACCGGAATTCCTGAATGTCCGGCGGTTTTTTTACAGTGATCCAAACGGGCAGGCCGCCAATACCGCCCTGCCCTCACCCAATCAGTCAGTAAACTTGTTCACATAAACCTGCTGTGCAATGGAGAAGAGGTTGTTCAACAGCCAGTACAGCACAAGCCCGGAAGGGAAGTTGATAAACATGAAAGTAAAGATTACCGGCAGAAACTGCATCATCTTGGCCTGCGTGGGATCAAGAGATGAAGGACTGAGCTTCTGCTGGAAATACATTGATACGCCCATCAGCAGGGTCAATACCGGTATTCCTCCGATATACGGGATATCCACCCCTGGAATCATCAGCCTGTCGGGTGCGGAAAGATCATTGATCCAGAGCATGAAGGGCGCATGCCGCAACTCAATGGCCTGAAGCAAAACCTTGTAAAGGGCAAAAAAGACAGGGATCTGCAGAAACATGGGAAGGCATCCGCTCATGGGATTGACCTTGTATGTGCGGTACAGCTGCATCATCTCCTGCTGCATTTTCGCCTTGTCATCCCCATACTTCTCCTTGAGCTTCTTCAGTTTTGGCTGAAGCTTCTGCATGGTCTTCATTGACCTGGCGCCCTTTTGTGCAAGGGGGAAAAAGGCCACCTTTATCAGGATCGTAACCAGGATAATGGACCATCCGTAGTTGTGTGTGTACTTGTAGAAAATCTTGAGCAGTGTGAGCACCGGCTTGGCGATAATATCAAACCAGCCAAAGTTGATGGCCTTTGCCAGGTTATGGCCAACCGCCTTCAGACGGTCGATTTCCTTTGGCCCGAAGTAGAGCCCGGCCCTGAAAATTTCAAGTCCGGCCTCTGCCGGGTGGGGATGCGGCTGCAGGCTGGTTAGAAGAATATGGGTAAGCCCGGCCTCGTTGAGCTTTCTGACCTGCAAATCATACGGCCCTGACGCAATGGCCGGAATGATGGTGGTGGTAAAATAATTGTCGCCATAACCTACCCAGTCGAGAGGGCCGGTATATGCCTTTATCTCTCCGGGGTCTCCCAGCTTCAGCTCTTCAAGCTTGTCATTGGCCACGTAACTCGGGCCCGAAAAGATATACCTGGTGGCCTCGCTGAACGGCATGTTGAAAAGGGAGATCGAAGTCGCAAGGGCCTGGCTTCCCTCAACCACTATCTCCATGTCAAGGAGATAGGAATCACGCCTGATGGTAAAGACCTTTTTCAGGGTGACCCCTCCGGAGAGCCGTGCGGCAAAAACCAGCCTGGCCTCAAGAGATGGCCCTGACAGGTCAATCTTGTCCTGATCCGCTGCAAATACGACTTTTTTCAGATCTACCGGGGGATTTGACCCTATCCGCATAACAAGTGGAAGATCTGGCGGCATGACCGTCACGAGATCCACCAGATCCGAGTCAGGCTCGATGCTTACCCTGTACTTTTTCAGCCTGAAATGACGCAGTGCCGCCCCCTGCTCGGAAAAAACGGCGGAGAACAGCGGCGTCTCAACGGTTATATCCCTGCCTCCAGTGACAGGCGCATCCGCCGGCAGGAGTACGGCCTCCTGACTGGCCGGGGGGACTGCAACAAGCGTCGGAGCCTTTGCGGCCTTGACCGGCGAGGATTCCGACTTGCGGACAGCCTCAGCCGGTCAAGGCCGCAAA
>JALVQQ010000055.1 GCA_027025395.1 Deltaproteobacteria bacterium
CTGCCTCTGGCATAAACGGCTGGAAAAGGATCGATTTCGATGGCCTGAAACCACAGAGGATGTACTTGCTGTGCAGGGATATGAGCTTGCCTGGCTGCTGGATGGTCTCAGCCTGCATCAACAGGCAGCGCATCAGGAATTGCACTACGAAATCATGGCATGAAAAAGCACATTTTTAAGTCTTTTTACTTGCAATTTCAGTATATTATACTATATTTGTCCGCATGATTTCAGATGCCTCCACATTGCCGGATGATCCAACAGTACTCAAGCAGATGCTGGTCGATTTCCAACGTCACTTTGACAGGGAAACCTCCATACTCCTTGAGCAGGTCCGGCTTTTGCGTGCCCAGCTCTATGGCCGCAAGAGTGAAAAGGTCATCCCCACAGACGGCCCTCAGCCTTTACCCCTGTTTGACATGCCGGAACCCGAGGGGCTTGAGGATGAAGCTGTAGAAGAGATCCATGTCCCTGGGCATACCCGGAAGAAAGGTGGCAGAAAACCCCTGCCTGACGACCTTCCCCGGGTAGAAGTTATCCATGACATCAATGAGAAAGACAAGACCTGCGCTTGCGGTTGTGAGCTCAAGAAAATAGGCGAGGAAACCTCGGAACAGCTGGATATCATCCCTGCAAAAATCCAGGTAATCCGTCATATTCGTCCCAAGTATGCCTGTCCTGAGTGCGAGGGCGTGGATGATGACGGTCCTACGGTCAAGATTGCTCCTGTACCGCCCCAGATTATTCCGAAATCCATAGTCTCCCCAAGCCTGCTGGCACATATCCTGACCGGGAAATTTATCGATCATGTTCCCTTTTATCGGCAGGAGAAACAACTTATCCGCCTGGGAGTGGATGTATCAAGAACGTCCATGTGCCGATGGGCCATGCAGGCCGCTGAGGCCTGTCAACCCCTTCTAAATCTGCTGGAAGAGGAGGTTCTGGCCGGAATGTACATTCAGGCCGATGAAACAACTCTTCAGGTACTGAAGGAACCCGGACGAAGCCCAACTACAAAATCGTATATGTGGGTTTTTCGACGGGGAGATCCTGATCGGCCCATTCTGATTTATCAGTATCACCCAACAAGGTCCGGTGACGTGGCCAATGCATTCCTGCGTGATTTTGAAGGAACCGTGCAGACGGATGGCTATGTTGGTTATGATTTTCTCGATACCAGAAAGGCAATTCGTCATATCGGCTGCTGGGCCCATGCCCGGCGCAAGTTTACCGATGTCACCAAAGCCCTTGGCAAGAACCGCAAAGCCGGAGCCGCGGACAGGGCTCTGAAGTATATCCGTAAGTTGTATGCCATCGAGAAGAGGATCAGGAAAGGGGGCTTTTCTCCGGAACAGATTTACGAGATCCGCCAGGCAGAGTCTAAACAGATTCTGGATGATTTTAAAAAATGGCTCAGGAAGAAAAAACAACAGACCCCGCCCAAGGGGTTATTAGGTAAAGCAGTTGCCTATACCTTGAACCAGTGGCACCGTCTTATCGGGTATATTGAGGATGGCCATCTTTCCATTGACAACAACATGGCGGAAAACAGTATTCGTCCCTTTGTGGTTGGCCGGAAGAACTGGTTGTTCTCCGGCACTCCTGAGGGTGCCGAGGCCAGCGCCCTGCTGTACAGCCTGATTGAAACTGCCAAAGCCAACAAGCTTGAGCCCTGGGCTTACCTGCGGCATATCTTTGACCGTCTGCCCTTGGCTGCTACTCTGGAAGATTACGAGGCTCTGCTGCCTTGGAATATTACACCGGAACAACTGACCGCGTCGGGTATTGTGCAGTGTGCTTAATGTAGCGCTTACGCAATAACAACAAGTTAATGCCTTGGCGCCGTCGGTTTCGTTGCTTTTTCGACACTGACAACAATGAAGATTGAAGCATGACCACTGTTCGGTTCATTTCTATCTTTACTGTTGGTTGTGATTGTTCTCTAAACTGAATAGGTCACCCGGTCGCGATGGGTAAATCCCTTTTCGTAGTCAAGGAAATAGGCTACACGAGGTTCGACTTTAATAAAGATAAGATCAGGGTTTGGCGGAAAGTCAGCAACAAAGGGGAACCTTTCGAGGTACAGTGCAAACACCCGGTTGACCTCATCCTCGCAGGTCACCACGGAAGCCGTCCCCTCCATCTGTATCCCCTGGATTTTCATCCAGTCCTCGTAG